>VGEI01000041.1 GCA_016869415.1 Alphaproteobacteria bacterium | reverse complement strand
TAGCGTCTCGCGGCTGGGGATGGGCTGTGTGGCGGCCATGGATGCTCTCCTGACCGGCGATATGGGGGCTGCCCCCCGCTTTGTCTAGGGACCGAAACGTCTATAGACGTTTGCGATTTTCAGGGTGTTGAGAGCGTTAGAGAAAGCGCCGATGCCGCAGACTTATCCCCAGCGCGACACGCAAGGCGTGTCGCGCGGACAACGCCGCAGCGCAATCGTCGCGATTGCGCGAGAGGCGCTCTTTGTCCCACCCGGGTTTGTCCGTTGCCTCACCCGGCAGGCCGCCTGAGCGGATGCGGGAGCGCCGTGGCCCGCCGGGTCGGCGTTCAGGCCGCCCGTGGGCGGATGGCGGCAAGCTCGCGCCCGATCTCGCGGCGGCGCTCCATCAGCTCGTAGTCGGCCTGCAGCCCCATCCAGAACCCCTCCGAAAGGCCGAAGAAGCGCGCCAGCCGGAGGTCCGTGTCGGCCGTGACGGCGCGGCGGCCCAGCACGATCTCGTTGATCCGCCGCGGCGGCACGCGGATAGCCCGTGCCAGCGCGTTCTGGCTCAGGCCCATCGGCTCCAGGAACTCCCGCGCCAGGATTTCGCCCGGCGACGGGTTCGGGATGCGCCTAGTGGTAGTCGACGATCTCGACATCGAACGGTCCTCCTTCAGACCAGCGGAAGCAGACCCGCCACTGATCGTTGACGCGAATGCTGTATTGGCCTTTCCGGCTTCCGACAAGAGCTTCAAGGCGGTTGTTGGGCGGTATTCGAAGGTCGGAAAGCCGTTGCGCGTTGTTGAGAAGTCGAAGCTTGCGCAGAGCCACGGCCTGAATGTCGTGCGGCAGCCGCCGATTGAACTCGCCGTGCCATATCCGCTCGGTCTCGGCGGATCGAAAGGATTTGATCACGCCAGAGCGTATCCGGTTGTAGGCCATAACGCAAGACGTTATGCGTTATAGTATGTGACCGCGGCAGGGTCTCGCTCGCCGCGGGGCTTCGCGTTTCGTCCTGTTGCGCTACCGAGACCGGCGGGCCCAAATTGAATAGACTCTGCCGACCTCTGAATAGGGGTTGGAGCACAGGTCAACAGCGTGGAGCCCCGGCGCTAATGCGAGGGCGATCGTGAACCGCTTCTGCCGGCCGGTCGGTGGCTGCGCGCATTGACTCGATCTCAGTCAACAGGCTCAATCGCCTGACGGGGCAGGGGAGATTCGGCGATGCGTAAGCTCGTATTTTCGGCAATTTGCGTGCTGGCGCTCGGTGCTGCATCCGCCGCCGCCCAGCTCAATCCTCAGAGCCGGGGCACGCTCATCATCTACAACTGGAACGACTACATCGACGAGACCACGATCGCCGCCTTCGAGAAGGAGAGCGGCATCAAGGTGCGCTACGACGTCTACGACGCCAACGAGGTGCTCGACGCCAAGCTGCGCGCCGGCCGCTCGGGCTACGACCTCGTGGTGCCCACCGCCTCGCCGTTCCTGGCGCAGCAGATCCCGGCCAAGCTCTACCGCCCGGTCGAGCGCGACAGGCTGACCAACTATAAGAACCTCGACCCGGCGCTGATGCAGCAGCTCGCCAAGTACGATCCCGACAACCGCCACGCCATCCCCTGGATGTGGGGCACGACCGGCATCGGCTACAACACGCGCACCCTGATGCGCGCCATGCCCGACGCGCCGGTCTACAGCCTCAAGGTGCTGTTCGATCCGGCCATCGTCCAGCGTTTCAAGAGCTGCGGCGTCGTCGTCCTCGACTCCGCGACCGACGTCATCCCGGCGGCGCTGGCCTATCTCGGCCGCAACCCGGACAGCCACTCGATCGAGGATCTCGAGGCGGCGGCCAAGGTGCTGCAGGCCATCAGGCCCTTCGTGCGCAAATGGCACTCCTCCGAGTACATCAACGACCTCGCCAACGGCGATGCCTGCCTCGCCTTCGGCTACTCGGGCGACATCAAGCAGGCGGGCAAGCGCGCTGCCGAGGCGAAGAAGAATTTCACCGTCGAGTATGCCATCCCGCAGGAGGGCGCCCTGGTGTGGATCGACACCTGGGCGATCCCCGCGGATTCGCGTAACGCCGACGCGGCGCACCGTTTCCTAGATTTCGTGCTGCGGCCCGACGTCGTGGCGAAAAACAGCAACTTCATCGGCTACGCCAACGCCGTGCCGGCCTCGCTGCCGCTGCTCGACGCCGAGGTGCGCGGCGACCCCACCATCTATCCGCCCGACGAGCTGCGCCAGCGTTTCTACACAATCACCGCGCCGCAACGCGCCTACGAGCGCCAGCGTACCCGTGCCTGGACCCGCATCACCACGGGGCGGTGACGGCCGACACAGCGGGGCCGGGTGAGGTGCCCATGACCGCACCTCTCATCTCCCTCGACGGCGTCTCGAAGCGCTTCGGCGAGGTCGTCGCCGCGGACGATGTCAGCCTCACGGTCGAGCCGGGCGAGTTCCTGGCGCTGCTCGGGCCCTCGGGCTGCGGCAAGACCACCCTGCTGCGGCTGATCGCCGGTTTCGACAGGCCCGACGCAGGCCGCATCGTCATCGACGGCATGGACGTGACCGATCTGCCGCCCTGGCAGCGGCCGGTGAACACCGTGTTCCAGTCCTACGCGCTGTTTCCGCATCTGAGCGTGGCGGCGAACATCGCCTTCGGCCTCAAACAGGACAGGCTGCCGAAATGGGAGATCGAGCTGCGCATTGCCGAGATGCTGGCCCTGGTGCGGCTCGAAGGCGAGGCGCGGCGCAAGCCGCACCAGCTCTCCGGCGGTCAGCGCCAGCGCGTGGCGCTCGCCCGCGCCCTGGCCAAGCGGCCCAAGGCGTTGCTGCTCGACGAGCCGCTCTCGGCCCTCGACCGCAAGCTGCGCGAGGAGATGCGCGGCGAGCTCGCGGCGCTGCAGAAGCGCCTGGGTATCGCCTTCGTCTTCGTCACCCACGATCAGGACGAGGCCATGAGCCTGGCCGGCCGGCTGGCAGTCATGCGCGAAGCACGCCTCGAGCAGGAGGGCCCGCCGCGCGAGGTCTACGAACGGCCGCAATCGCGCTACGTCGCCGATTTCCTCGGCCGGGCCAACCTGATCCACGGCCGCGTCGCCGGGCGCGAGGGCGGGCGGCTGCTGATCGAGAGCGTGTCGGGCGCGCTGCGCCTGCGCGCGCCTGACGATCCGGCGCTCGCGGACGGCACGGAGGTCTGGCTCGCCGTCAGGCCGGAGAATATCGGCCTCGATACGCACGGTAGCCCGAACACGTTGCGCGGCACGGTGCGCGAGGCCGTCTACGCCGGCGATGTTTCGCGCTACGTCGTCGAGATCGCCGAAGGGGTCCACCTGCGCCTCAGCCAGCCCAACCGGGCCGGCGAGCCCGGCGCGCGGCCAGCCGCCGGCGCGGAGGTCGCGATCGCCTGGCCGGAAGAGGCCGGCGCAGTGCTCACACGATGATGCGCCGGCTGTTCATCGGCGCTCCGCTCGTCTGGCTGCTGGCTTTCTTTGCCGCGCCCTTCGTCATCGTCGCCGGCATCAGCCTCGTCCCGGCGCTCGATGCCGTGCCGCCCTTCGCCTCGCCGCTCAACCCGGCGAACTGGACGCTCGATTCCTACCGGCTGCTGATCCACGACGACCTCTACGTCGCCGCTTTCGCCAATGCGCTGCGCATCGCCTTTACGGCGACCGCGATCGCCCTGCTGATCGGCTACCCGATGGCCTACGCCATGGCGCGCGCTCCGGAGCGCTGGCGTGGCCTCCTGGTCATGCTGGTCATCGTGCCGTTCTGGACCTCGTTCCTCATCCGGGTCTACGCCTGGATGCTGCTGCTGCGGCCGAGCGGGCTGATCAACTCGGCCCTGATGGGGCTGGGCATCGTCGCCGAGCCGCTACCGCTCGACGCCGGCGAGTTCGCCGTGCATCTCGGCCTCGTTTACTCCTACCTGCCCTTCATGGTGCTGCCGCTCTACGCCACACTGGAGCGGCTCGACCCCGCCCTGCTCGAGGCGGCGCACGATCTCGGCGCGCGGCCGTGGAACGCCTTCCTGCGCGTAACACTACCGCTGTCGCTACCGGGTATTGCCGCCGGCTCGCTGCTCGTCTTCATTCCATCGGTCGGAGAGTTCATTATTCCCGATCTCCTGGGCGGCGCCGACAGCCCGATGATCGGCAAGATCCTCTGGACCGAATTCTTCAACAACCGCGACTGGCCGGCGGCCTCGGCGCTGGCGGTCGGGCTGCTGGCGCTGCTGCTGGCGCCGATCCTGGCCTTCCAGGCGATCGAGAAGCGGGCGGCCTCGTCATGAAGCGCAACCCGCCCGTTCTGCTTGCCGCCCTGGGATTCGGCTATGCCTTCCTCTATCTGCCCGTGCTGCTGCTCATCGTCTTCTCCTTCAACGAATCGCGGCTGGTGACAGTATGGGCCGGGTTCTCGACCAGGTGGTACGGCGAGCTGGCGCGCAACGAGCGCATCCTCGATGCCGCCTGGCTGAGCCTGGGCGTGGCGGCAACCAGCGCCACCCTGGCCACACTGCTCGGCCTCGCCGGCGGCATGGCGCTGGCGCGTTTCGGCCGCTTCCGCGGCCGCTTGTTGCTGACGGGATTGCTCGCCGCCCCGCTGGTCATGCCCGAGGTGCTTTCCGGCCTCTCGCTGCTGCTGCTGTTTGTGTCACTGGATCAAATGATCGGTTGGCCGGGCGAGCGTGGCTTCCTCACCATCGTCATCGCCCACGCGACCTTCGCCACCGCCTATGTGGCGGTGATCGTCCAGGCGCGGCTCAGGCTGCTCGATCCGGCGCTGGAGGAGGCAGCCCACGATCTCGGCGCGCCGCCGGGGCGGGCGTTCCTCGGCGTCACCCTGCCGCTGCTCGTGCCGGCGCTGGCGGCGGGCTGGCTGCTCGCCTTCACGCTCTCGCTCGACGATCTGGTGATCGCCAGCTTCACCGCGGGCCCGGGGGCGACGACCTTGCCGATGGTGGTGTTTTCGAGCGTGCGCCTCGGCCTCTCGCCGCAGGTCAACGCGCTCGCCTCGCTCTTCGTACTGGCCGCGCTGCTGCTGGTGGCGGCAGCGCTCTGGCTTACGAGACGCGGCGCTTCCGGTACTCGACGATGACCGGCTTGCGCGGGGCGGCGGCTACGGCCGGGAAAGCGGGCCGCGCCGTGGGTGCCGGCAGGGGCTCGGGCTCCGCCGCCATGATCGGCCGCCGGGTCTGGATGGTGATCGCCATGTCGGGATCCGCCCGCTTGGCCTCTATGGTGCGGCCTTCCACCTTGCGTCCGTTCACGGCCGCGATCGCTTCCTCAGCCGCCTTCTCCGGCGCGAGGTTGACCAGGCCGTAGCCTTTCGTGTTTCCGGTGAGAGGGTCGCGGGCCAGATAGGCGCCGAGCACCAAGCCATACGCGTCGAAAGTCTGGGCCAGCTGTTCGTCCGTGAAGCCCAGCGGGAGATTCGCGACAAATATATTGCCCCGGAATTTGCTCTGTCTCATCGGCAGTCCCTCTCTGCGCGCGGGCAAGCCATACATCGCACCCGCGAGTCGGACCAAGCATACGGCGCCTGGGGCATCGTCGAGGGATATCGATGCTGCAGCGCAGCATTGCTCAAAGAGCATACGCCGCGGGAAGCCTCATTAAAAGTGCGGGCTGCCTGCAGTTTCACGAAAATTATCATTAAATAACAAATATTTGCCTATGGCTAACAAAGCATTAAGCTGCCTCGGCTAGGTGAGGGCCTCGATCACCGGGGGTGTGCAGTGACTGCCAGGCAGGTCAAGCGGCTGGCATTGCGAGGGGCGACTCAGGTCGGGACCGAGCCCTTCCAGGGCATGTTCGAGAACGCCGCCTGGGGCATCTTCCAGGCCACCCCCGATGGCCACTATCTGCTGGCCAATCCAGCGCTGGCCCGCATCTACGGCTACGACACGCCCGCATCGCTGATCGAGGCGAGCGCCGATACCGGCCTCGGCCTCCATGTCGATGCGCGCCGGCGCGACGAGTTCATCCGCCTGATGAGCGAGAACGGCGCCGTCGCCGGGTTCGAGTCCCGCGTCTACCGCCGGGACGGGTCGGTCATCTGGATCGCCGAGACCTGCCGCGAGGTGCGCGGGCCCGACGGCAGGCTGCTCTGCTACGAGGGCTCGGTCGAGGACATCACGGCGCGCAAGGCGGCCGAGCGCGAGCTGCACGCCGCCAAGGAGGCGGCGGAAGCCGCCAGCCGCGCCAAGTCCGCCTTCCTCGCCAACATGAGCCACGAGCTGCGCACGCCGCTCAACGCGGTCATCGGCTTCGCCGAGGTCTTCGACATGGAGCTCTTCGGCCCGATCGGCGACCGCAGGTACCGCGAATACGCCCGGGACATCCACGCCAGTGGCCGCCACCTGCTCGACCTGATCAACAACATCCTCGACCTGACCAAGATCGAAAGTGGACATCTGACCCTGGACGAGCAGGGCATCGACGTGACCGACCTGATGGTCGCCTGCGAGCGCATCGTGGCCAGCGAGGCGCGCAAGCGCGACCTGACCCTCGAGGTCGTGCCGCCGGGTGCGCCGCTGGTCGTCTCGGTCGACGCGACGCGGCTCAAGCAGGTGCTGTTCAACCTGCTGTGGAATGCCATCAAGTTCACGCCCGCCGGCGGCAGCGTCATGGCCACCGCCCACCGGGCCGGCGACGGCGCGGCCGTCATCGCCGTGGCCGACACCGGCATCGGCATGCGCGAGGAGGACATCCCCGTGGCGCTGCAGCCTTTCCAGCAGCTGCGCTCGTCCTGGGACAAGAAGCACGAAGGCACCGGCCTCGGCCTGACGCTGACCAAGGCCATCGTCGAGCTGCACGGCGGCACCCTGACGCTGGAAAGCGCGCCGGGCTTCGGCACCACCGCGACCGTCACCCTGCCGGTCGGGCGCGTGGCGGCCGAGCCGCCCGGCGTGCCGCTGGCCGAATCGGCCAGCCAGGCCCGCGTCTAGAGCTCCTTGCCGAGCCGCCGGTCGAGCGAGTAGGGGCCGCCGCCGCGCAGCGCCACCGCCAGCATGACCAGGCCCCACATCAGCGGGTACTCGTAGCCGCGGCTGGTCCAGCCGAAGCCGCCGCCGAGATGGTGATAGACGATGATTGCCATCTCGATGGCGATGGCCGCCGCCCAGAAGCGGGTGAACAGGCCGAGCGCCACGCACAGCCCGCCGACCGTCTCCAGCAGGATCAGGGCGATGGCCAACGGGTAGGCCGGCTCGATGCCGCGCGAGGTCAGGGCCCTCTGGGCGGTCGCCTCGATGCCGGCCATCAGCTTGGGCCAACCGTGCGGAATGATGATCAGGCCGACCGCCAGCCGCACCAGCAGCCAGGAGATCGGCTCCATCTTGTCGTAGAACGGCTTGAGCTGCGGAAAGAGCAGCCTCGGTTCACTCGCTTCAACTTGATCGGACATGGCACCCCCCATGCGCATTGTCTGAAGCCGGCGGAGATTCCGACTCCGTCCGGCGCGTCTCCAGCATAGTCCCCCCGCGGCAACCCGACGAGAGGGGCCGCCGGCGCCGCCGGATGGCGGGGGATTGGGTTAACGAACCCGCATTTTTCCTTGCTTTCGCAAGGCGCTGGCTCATTATTGGATCGCTTATAGATTTGTTGCACTCCGTCATGACTCCGGCGCCGCGCCAGCGCTCCGCCGGCTGGAGTTAGGGCCATCTCGGCGACCACGATCCTCATCCACCTGCTCGGTGGCGTAGCCCTCCTGCTGTGGGGGCTGCGCATGGTGCGCACCGGCGTGATGCGCGCCTACGGCGCCGATCTGCGCCGGGTGATCGGCCACGGCTTGCGCAACCGCGCCACCGCCTTCGCCGCCGGGCTCGGCGTCACCGCGGTGCTGCAGTCGAGCACGGCGACGGCGCTGATGACCGCCTCCTTCGCCGAGCGCGGCCTGCTGGCCACGGGTGCGGCCCTCGCAGTGATGCTGGGGGCCGATGTCGGCACGGCCCTGGTCGCCCAGGCGCTCTCCTTGCGCGTCGACTGGATCTCGCCCGTGCTCATCTTCATCGGCGTGATCGCCTTCCTCGCCGGCACCACCACCCGCCAGCGCGATCTCGGCCGCACGGCAGTCGGGCTCGGCCTGATGCTGCTGGCGCTGCGCCTGATCGTCGAGGCCTCGACGCCGCTGCGTACCTCGCCGACCGTCGACATGGTGCTCGCCGGCCTGGGCAGCGAGCGGATCATCGCCGTGCTGGTCGCCGCCGCCCTCACCTGGCTGGCGCATTCGAGCCTCGCCGTCGTGCTGCTGGTCATGTCGCTGGCCTCGATCGGCATGCTCGCCCCGCCGCTGGCCCTGGCCCTGGTGGTCGGCGCCAATCTCGGCGGCGCCTTCCCGGCGCTGGCCGCGACCTGGAGCGGCGACGCGGCCGCGCGCCGTGTCACCCTGGGCAACCTCGTCTTCCGTTTCGCCGGCGCGCTCGTCGCCCTGCCGCTGCTCGAGCCGGCGGCGAGGCTGCTCGCCGGGTTCGATGCCGACCCGGCGCGGCTGGTGGTCAACTTCCACCTCACCTTCAACCTGGCGCTGGCCGTGGTGTTCGTCTGGTTCACCGGCCCGATCGGCCGGCTGCTGGCCAGCCGCGTCGTCGACGCGCCGGGCGCCGAGGACCCGGCCAAGCCGCGCTACCTCGATCCCGCGGCGCTCGACTCACCGCCGCTGGCCATCGCCGCCGCGGCGCGCGAGACCCTGCGCATGGGCGACGCGCTCGAAGGCATGCTGCGCGACACCCTCACCGTGTTTCAGACCGACGACCGCAAGCTTGCCGCCGACATCATCCGGCGCGACGACACGGTCGACCGGCTGCACGAGGCGATCAAGCTCTACCTCACCCAGGTCAGCCGCGAGCCGCTGGGCGAGGTCGACGGCAAGCGGGCCATGGACATCATCGGCTTTACCACCAACCTCGAGCATGTCGGCGACATCATCGACAAGAACCTGATGGAGATGGCGGTCAAGAAGATCAAGCACCGCCTGCATTTCTCCGAGGAAGGCTTCAAGGAGATCAGCCTGCTGCACGCCGAGGCGATGGAGCATCTGCAGCTCGCCATGAGCGTCTTCATCTCCGGCGATCTCGCCATGGCGCGCAAGCTGCTCGAGGAGAAGATCGAGTTCCGCGATCGCGAGCGCAAGCTGACCGAGCAGCACCTCATGCGCCTGCGCAGCGGTAGGGCGGAGAGCATCGAGACCAGCTCGCTGCATCTCGACATCCTGCGCGACTTGAAGCGCATCAACTCGCACCTGACCAGCGTCGCCTACCCGATCCTCGAGGCGGCCGGCGAGCTCAGCGAGAGCCGCCTGCGCGCCAAGAAGACGGTGCGCGCCCGGCGCGTCAAGGCGGTGACGCCCGGTCCCGGCGAGACCCCATCGGGCGAGCCGCAGGCGGCGGGGTAGGGCCGCCGCCATAAACGCAGAGCTGGTCCTCCGACCTCTATTGGCATAATATGCCAATAAGGATATGGGGAGTTTCTCGCATGCCGACCCGCAATGTCGTGCTAACCGACCATCAGGCGGAGCTGATCGAGCAGCTTGTCGAATCGGGCCGCTACCAGAACGCGAGCGAAGTGCTGCGCGACGGTCTGCGCCTGATCGAGCGGCGGGATAGGGAAGATGAAGTCAAGCTGAAAGCCCTGCGCAGCGCCGTCAACATCGGCCTGGCGGACATGGAAGCGGGGCGCTACACCGCCTTTGAGACCCCCGATGCGCTACGCAAGCACGTTACCGCGCTGATGAAGCGGGGAAGGGCGCGGCGTTCGAAGTGACGCACGCGATCTGGGCGGTCAGAACCGTAGCTGCAGCGGAGGCCGATCTTGAAGACATCGGCCGGTGGACCGAAGATCAGTTCGGTGCGGCTCAAGCCGATATATACGCGCAGATTCTGGCGGATGCCCTGGCCGCGCTAAGCGCAGGTCCCGCCGCAGTCGGGGTAAGGCCGCGTCCGGAGATTGGCGTGAGGCTCTATTCGCTGCATGCAGGCCGCCATTTTGTTGTCTTTCGAGCCTCCCGCGAGAAAGACAGGAGCATCGTAGTCCTACGGGTGCTTCATGACACGATGGACCTGGCCCGGCATGTGCCGGAAGCGAAGTAGGGAACCTTAAGCGGCCCCATCAGGGTGAGCTCGAGCGAAAAACCCGGCGAGCCTTTCTTATCCCGCGACGCCCACGATCCTTCGGAAGGCGACCGGCGTCTCGATGCCTTTGACCAGCGCCGTTTCCGGCTGCGCGCCGAGCTTGGCGAGCTGGCCGGCCACCGCCGGATCGTTGGCCAGATCCTCGGAGACCACGATGTCGCCGCCGCGGCTCTGGCCCTGCAGGCGCGCCGCGAGGTTGACGGTGCCGCCGAAATAATCGAGCCGGCCGTTGAGGCTGACGGCGATGCAGGCGCCCGTATGCAGGCCGAGCTTGATGACCACGCCGTCCCCCTCCGCGCCGCCCCCGTCGGGGTGGTCGCGGTTGAATGCTGCCACCCGGCCCTGCACCGCGAGGGCCGCCGCCAGCGCCCGGGAAGGATCGCTGAAGGCCGCCATCACCGCGTCGCCGATGGTTTTGATCACCGCGCCGTCATGCTCGCGCACTGTCTCGGCCAGGAAGGCGAAATGCTCGCGCACCAGCCGGTAGGCCGCCGCATCGCCGATGCGGCCGTAAAGCGCGGTCGAGCCGCGCAGATCGGTGAACATCAGGGTCACCTGCCCGATGCCCGCCTCGTCGCCCGGCCGCAGGATCTCTGTGGCGAAGAGATCGCGGAAGCTCTGCATTGTCGTGGCGCGGTGCGCGGTCAGCGCCTCGGCGACCCAGGCCCGCGATTCCACGACTAGCGTCACCTCCCGCTCGCCGCGGTTTTCGAGGCGCACCATGCCCGGCGGTGCGGGTGGGCCTGCGTGCACGCCTTTGCTGTCCGCGACAACCGCGGGAAAGCCGCCCGAATTCCACTCCACCGGCGCGGCGCCACCCGGATGGAGGGTGCGCAGGCGATAGGCGCCGAACGCGAGTTCGGCTGGCACGTCGCGGGTCTCGCCGGGGGCGAGCGTCTGCTGGACCGCCACGTGCGGCGTTGTCATCGGGCTGAACAGGCAGAACTCCCCCTCGCTCAGTGGCCGGATCGCCGGCGAGGGGCGGAAGGTCAGCTCGACGTTGCGCGAGAAGTCGCGCTCGTAGTCGATGTTGCAGGTCGCGCAATGGGCGCCGCGCGGCAGCCGCTCCAGCGTCGCGGCGCCGGCCTTGGCGCCGCGGCAGTTCGGGCAGAGCAGCTCCCACTGCAGCGTCAGCAATCCCGCCCGCACGGCGCGCAGGCCAAGCTCGATGACCTCGCGCTCGGGCTCGCCCCACTGCCTGGCCAGGCGCAGCGGCCTGATGTGCTGCAGGTCGAGCTCCGAGCCCTCCACGATCAGTGTGCCCAGGCGGCGCGTGAGCGCCGGCCGCACGCCTTCCGCTTCGACCTGGCGCAGCTGCGCCTGCAGGCGTTTCGACGCCTCGTCGGACAAGGCCGCGCCTTTGGCGGCGTAGGGCTGCTCGGCGCGGCCGGCGGCGTAGTCGGCGATCCCGCCGATCAGCCGCGTGAAGGTCCGTTCGGTGTTACGGAAGAAGCCGCAAGCGAGGATCAAGCGGCCCAGCAGGTTGGCCGGCTCGACCTCGAGCGTGTAGTCGGCCCGGGTCCCCGCCCCTTCGCGGGTGAGGGCGAGCGAGGCGGTCATCAAGACGAAGGGGCCGTTGCGGAACCGCCGGGTGTGGCGGAAGTGGCGCCCGGCCGACCATTCGACGGGAATGTCGCGCCAGCTGATCTCGAAGGGCCCGAACCTGGCGCGGCCGATATAGATCACCGAGCCGTCTTGCTGCAGCACCTCCTCGATACGGTGCTTGGGCAGCTCGGCGGCCTCGTTGAAGCGGGCGGTGTCGGCCAGCGCCGGCCAGATCCGTTCCGGCGGCTCCGCGAACCGCCAGAGCCAATCTGCCCGGCGTAAGCGGCTCATGCCGGTCCGTTCAATCGTAAGGCGCCGCCTCGGCCTTGACCGGGGCGGCGGCGGGTGGGGCGGCGTAGCGCACGATGCGCTCGCCCGCTTCGGCGAGGCGCGCGTCGGGCTGGGTGAGCGAGACGCGCAGATGCCCGGCGAGGCTCGGGCCGAAGCCGTCGGCCGGCAGCAGCGCCACGTTCTCGGCATCGAGCAGGCCGCGGGCGAACTCGGTGGCGCTCATGCCCGTACCCCGCACGTCGAGCAGCAGGAACATGCCGCCTTCCGGCATGACCACGCGGCAATTCCTGGCCTGCTGCAACAGGCCGCCGAGAAGCTCGGCGCGGCGCCGGTAGTCGGCGCGCAAGCTCGCCGCCTCGGGCAGCTCCTGCGTCAGGGCGGGCAGGGCGCCATCGTGGATGAAGGGCGGCCCGCCATAGGTCATGCAGAGGATGAGGTTGAATAGGTGTGGGGTGAGTGCCGCCGGGCCGACGATCCAGCCAGTACGGAAGCCGGGCACGGCGTGCGACTTCGACAGGCTGGAGATCACCACCGTACGCTCGGCCATGCCGGGCAGGGTGCGCGGGCTGATATGCGGCCGGGCGTAGGCGAGATCCTCGTAGACCTCGTCGGAGAGCAGCCAGAGATCGTGCCGGCGGCAGAGCCCGGCGATGGTCTCGATCTCGTGGCGGTCGAGCACGGCGCCGGTGGGATTGTGCGGGCTATTGATCCACAGCACGCGGGTGCGCGGCGTGATGGCGGCTTCAAGCGCCCTGAGGTCGGGATGGAAATTGTTCTCCGGCTTGAGCGGCACGTTGACCAGCGTGGCGCCGGAGACGCCGACCACCGCCTCGTAGGTGGCGTACATCGGCTCGGCCAGGATCACCTCGTCGCCCGGCCCGGCGAGGAGCTGCAGCGCGCAGAACAGCCCGGCCTGGGCGCCGGGCACAATGACCACGTTCTCGGCCGTGGTGACAATACCGGTACGACCGGCGACGCGCCTGGCGATGGCTTCGCGTAAGGGCAGCGGGCCGACAATCCCGGCATAACCGGTGTGCCCGGCACGTAGCGCCTTGACCGTGGCCTCGACCATTGCCGCCGGCGGCTTCTGGTCGGGATCGCCGACGGTGAGCAGGATGACGTCCTTGCCGTCGCGGTCGCGGCGCTGCACGGCCTCGAAATGGATGCGCCAGGCGGCGGAGCCGCGGCCGGCGAGGCGATCGACAAGCGGGGAAAAACGCATGGGCTGGAGTCGCAAACGAATGGGGGCGCGGGCGGAGCGGCCGAGCTTGAGATCGTAACACGATGCGACTACCTAGGGAGAAGGGTGGGGTGACGAGTCGCGTCGCGAGACGACGGATTTTTGGCGACGGAGTGGACCATCGACGAGCGTTACAGTCCCGGCGGCGCGGTGGAGAACGGCTCCCTTCCGGCAGCGGAGACGGCGCGGCTGACGCTGATCGGCGCCCCGACGGATCTCGGCTCGGCTTTTCGCGGCTCGGCCGGCGGGCCGGAGGCGCTGCGTGCCGGAGGGCTGGCCGCGGCGCTGAAAAGGGCCGGCTGGGATGTCGCCGACGCCGGCAACGTGGTTTCCGCCAACTCCCGGATCGGCCAGAGCATCGACGGCTGCGCCAGCCTCCGCGAAGTGGCGGCGTCCTGCCGCGCGGTGCGCGACGCTGCCGCCGGCGCCCTGGCCCTGGGCCGCATGCCGCTGCTGCTGGGCGGCGACCATTCGCTGGCCATCGGCTCGATCGCCGCCGCGGTGGCGCATTGCGCACGGCTGCGGCGGCCCTTCTTCGTGCTCTGGCTCGACGCCCACGCGGATTTCAACACCCCCCAATCCTCGCCCAGCGGCTGCGTCTTTGGCATGCCGGTGGCAGTGACCACCGGCGAGGGCCATCCCTCTCTGCTCGCCCTCGGGCTGTCACGGCCGATGGTCGCGGTCCGCGATTTCGCGCTGCTCGGCGTGCGCTCGGTCGACCCGCTGGAGGTCGTGCGCGTGCGCGAGCGGGGCCTGCGCACGCACGGTATGGAGGAGATCCGCCGGCACGGCATGGCGGCGCTGGCGCTGCAAGCGCTGGAGCGGCCATTACGCGAGGGTGCTCATATCCATGTGAGCTTCGATCTCGATGTGCTCGATCCCGGCGAAGCGCCGGGTGTAGGTCTGCCCGAGGCCGGCGGCACCACCCTGGCCGAGACCGGTGAGTGTCTCGCCGCCGCGATGGCGACGGGACTGGTCGGCTCCTTCGACCTGATGGAGCACAACCCGAGCGGCGATCCTTCGGGGAGCACGACGCAACGCGTCATCGCGTTGATGGAACAGGTGCTGGCGCGTTCCTAGCGCCGGGCTGGAGCGGCCGTTGTCAGCAAGAGGAGTGTTGCCGCGGCGGCTTAGTAGATGAGCTCGTCGTCGCCGCCGCGCTTGTCGGCGATGACGATCTCGTCCTTGGCGGCGAGCTCCTTGGCCAGCGCCACCATGTAGGTCTGCGCCTCGTCCACGTCGCGCAGCTTGACCGGCCCGAGGGCCTGGATTTCCTCGCGCAGCAGCTTGCCGGCGCGTTCGGACATGTTGGCGAAGAACAGGTCGCGCAGCGGCTCGGGCGCGCCCTTGAGGGCGACGGCCAGCTTCGACTTGTCGACGTTGCGCAGCAGCGTCTGCACGCTGCCCGGATCGAGGCGGCCGAGATCCTCGAAGGTGAACATCATCGCCTTGATGCGCTCGGCGGAATCTCTGTTGCGTTCCTCGAGGGCCGAGATGAAGCGGCCTTCCGTCGTGCGGTCGAGCGAGTTGAAGATCTCGGCCATCGCCTCGTGCGGGTCGCGCCGCGTGGTGCGGGCGAGGTTGCTCATGAACTCCGAGCGCAGCGTGCGCTCGACGTCGTCGAGAATTTCCTTCTGCACCGATTCCATGCGCAGCATGCGCATGATGACTTCCATGGCGAAGGCCTCGGGCAGCTACCCGAGCACGCGGGCCGCGTGGTCGGCCTTGATCTTGCCCAGCACCACGGCGACGGTCTGCGGGTATTCGTTCTTGAGGAAGTTGGCCAGCACGCCCTCGTTCACGTTGGCCAGCTTGTCCCACATCGTGCGGCCGGCAGGACCACGGATTTCCTCCATGATGCTGTCGACGCGGTCCTTGCCGAGAACCTTCTCCAGAAGCCGTTCGGTCGAGTCGAAGGAGCCGACCAGCGAGCCGGTGGACGAGATCTGGTCGGCGAATTCGATGAACAGGCGCTCGATGATCGAGGAGTGGACCGTGCCCAGGTTGGACATGGTCTGCGACAACTCCTTGATCTCTTCGTCGTCCATCAGCGCGAAGAGCTTGGCCGCGTATTCTTCGCCGATGGCGAGCATCAGCACGGCCGCCTTTTCGGACCCGGTTAGCGTTCGGTAGTCTTCACGGACGCGCATGGATCGTTTCGACTCGGAGTTGGGCGACTCGGAGCTAGTTCGTTGATTCTACTACAAAC
>VGEI01000040.1 GCA_016869415.1 Alphaproteobacteria bacterium | reverse complement strand
GGCTTTCGTGGACGAAAATGCGGCTGGCTGCTGTGCAGCTCTGGCCCTGGCGGGTAAAGCGCATGCCGACGATGGCGCCAGCGACTGCGCGATCGAGATCGGCGTCGCCCATGACGATCATCGGGCTCTTGCCGCCGAGCTCGAGCGTCACCGGGATCAGCTTCTCGGCGGCGGTCTTGTAGACGATCTTGCCGGTCTCGACCGAGCCGGTGAACGTCACCTTGCCGACTTTCGGGTGGGCAACCAGCGGGCCGCCGCATTCCGGGCCCATGCCGGAGAGGATGTTGAACACGCCTGGTGGCAGAACCTGGTTCATGATCTGGCAGGTGCGCAGCACGGCGAGCGGCGCTTCCTCCGCCGATTTCACCACCACGGCATTGCCGGCGACGAGCGCGGGCGCGATCTTCAGCGCCATCAGCATCATCGGCACGTTCCAGGGGATGATGGCGCCGACTACGCCGATTGGCTCGCGCAGGGTCACCGTCAGCATGTCGTTGTTGAAGGGCACGGACTCGCCCTTGAGTTCCGAGCCGAGCCCGCCATAGAAGATGAACGCGTCGGCCAGGATGCTCGCCTCGACGCGGGACTCCGTGCGCAGTGCCTTGCCAGTCTCCAGCGCCACGAGGCGGCCAAGCTCCTCGACATGCTCGTTGAGGACGCGGCCGCATTCGGCGACGGCCTTGCCGCGCTGGCGTGCCGTCAACTTCGCCCAGCCGGTCTGCGCCTTCGCCGCGGATTCAACGGCGGCATCGACGTCAGCTTTCTCACCCAGCGCCGCCTTGGCGATCGTCTTGCCGGTGGCGGGGTTCATCACCTCGAAGGTCTTGCCGGACAGGGCCGGCGTCAGCGCGCCATCGAGCAGCAGCTTGCCGGAGAGCTGGGCTGCCAGCGCCTGCGGATCGAGCACGGGTGTGAGGACGTTGGAGGCAGCCATGGGACACTTCCTTCAGGTCTGATCGAACTTGCGTTGTCGAGTATCGAGGCCTAGCCGGTGGCGAGTTCCTTGAGGATGTGCTCCCGGTCAGCGTCGAGCTCCGGCGCGGGCTTGCGTGTCGCCGGATCGGCGAAGCCGGAGAGCTTGATCGGGTTGCCGACCAGCTTCACCGTGCCGGCGATCGGATCCTCGGTCGTGATGACCATGTTACGCGCCCTGGCTTGCGGGCTCTCGATGGCCTGGCCGACATTGTTGATCGGACCCGCCGGTACACCAGCATCGTCGAGCACTTTGATCCAATGCGCGATACTCTTGCTCTTCAACACGGCCTCGATGTCGCCTTTCAGCGCTTCCATGCTCTGCAGCCGCAGCTCGTTGGTCAGGTACTTCGGGTCCTTCACCAGCTCCGGCCGGCCGATGGCCTCCATCAGCTTGGCATAGAGGGAGTCATTCCCCGCGGCGATGATGATCTTGCCGTCCGAGGCGTCGAAAGCCTCAAACGGCGCGATGTTGGGATGGCGCACGCCCAGCGGCCCCGGCGCCTTGCCGCTGAGGAAATAGCGCAGGATGGCGTTCTCCAGCAGGGCCAGCTGGCAGTCGAACATGCCGATATCGACCTTCATCGCCTCGCCGGTCCGGGCGCGATGATAGAGCGCGGAGTTCACGCCGACGCAGGTGTAGAGGCCGGCCCCGATATCGCCGATCGACATGCCGATGCGCACCGGCGGCCCGCCAGGGGTGCCGGTGATGCTCATGATGCCGCCCATGCCCTGCACCACCATGTCGTAAGCCGGGCGCAGCGAATCAGGCCCGGAATGGCCGAAGCCGGAAGCCGCGGCGTAGATCAACTTGGGGTATTTGGCGTGCAGCGCCTCCCAGCCGTAGCCGAGTTTCTCCATCGTGCCGGGCCGGAAATTCTCAACGATGACGTCGGCAGTGGTGAGCAGCTTCTCGAAGATGGCGCGATCGCCCTTGTCCTTGAGGTTGAGGGCGATCGATTCCTTGCCGCGGTTGACCGACATGAAATAGGCCGACTTACCTTTGAGGAACGGTCCGTAGTGGCGCGCGTCGTCGCCGGTTCCCGGCGTTTCCACCTTGATGACGCGCGCCCCCAGCTCGGCCAGCAGCAGGGTGCAGTAGGGCCCGGCCAGGATGCGGGAGAGATCGACGATGGTGACGCCCGACAGCGGACCCGAGGCGGACATGCTGCACTTCCTCCGAAAAAGAAGGCGAATTCATAGCCGAGCGGGTTGCCAGCGACAACCTCGGAGGATGGGGTTTAGGACGACGCGCTGCGGGTGCCGCGCAGGCCTAGAAGCGCGTTCGTTGCCAGCGCTCCGATCACCACCAGGGCGCCGAAAAGCGCGAGCTCGGTCGGCTGCTCACCGTAGGCGATCCACACCCAGATGGGCCCGAGGATGGTCTCCAGCAGGGCGAAGAGTCCGATCTCGGCCGCCGGCAGATGGCGTGAGGCGATGGTCATCAGGGCGCAACCCAAGGCCAGTTGAAACGCGCCCATGACCGCCAAGAACATCAGATCGCGGGCGGTAGCCTCGAGCGGCCAGGCGAAGGGCAGGGCAAGCGGCACCGAGATCAGCCCGGCGATCAGCACCGTCGGCAGCATGTCGACTGCGGCGCTCTGGCGGCGCAGGGCGACGAGCTGGCCGGCGAAGGCCAGCGAAACGCCGAGCGCGATGAGGTTGCCGGTGAGGGCGCCGCTGCCCAGCGCGCCGGCGAACATCACGGCAATGCCGGAGAAGCCGACGATCATGGCGATCGCGGTGCGCAGCGGCACAGGCTCGCCCAGCACCAGCCGGCCGACCAGCGCCGCGACGAAGGGCGAGATGCCCATGATGACCAGTGTCTCGGCCACCGTGGTGCGGGTCAGCGCCAGCAGGAAACAGAAGAACTGCACCGCGAGGAGAGCGCCGGCGATCAGCCCGATGCGTCCGACCTGCAGCACGGGCTGGATCAGGCTGCCGCGATGGAACGCCATGATGGCGGCGGCAAGGCAGGGGAGAAGAAAGAGCGAGCGCCAGAACACCAGCTCCCAGCCGTCGTTGAAAGACACGCTACGCGCCAACACCCCGCCGCTGCTCCAGGCGAGGCCAGCGCCGGTCATCAGCACCAGGCCGAGCGTGCGGTTGGGGGTCATGGCGTGACTGTTCCTCGGTCGCGCCGCGCCGCGAGCAGCACATACGCCGCCAGCGCGCCCAGCACGATGGCGCCGCCGATGATCGTGGTAAGCGCCGGCTGCTCGCCGATCAGCAGCCAGACCCAGACCGGCCCGATGATCGGCTCGAGCAGGGCGATCAGCGTCACCTCGGCCGCCGGCAGGTAGCGGAGTGCCAGGATGAAACAGGTCAGGCCGAACGACATCTGGACGCCACCCAGGAGGATCAGCAAGCCGATATCGGACAGGCTGACGACCAGGGGCTGCGCGAACGGTAGCGACACGGCTATCGCCAGGATGGCCGCGGGCAGGGTCACGGCGGCCAGATTACGCGCCCGGTGCCGGCGGATGAGCGTCACATGCGCCGCCGAGAACACGGCGACCGCCAAGGCAAACAAGTCGCCGCTGATGTCGCCGCCGCCCAGCGATCCGCCGATGACCAGCGCCAAGCCGGCAAAAGCCACTGCCAGGATGAGCCAGCCGCTGGCGCGCAGACGCTCGTCGAGGAGGATCCAGGCCAGGATGGCGACGAGCAGGGGCGACATGGACTGCAGGATAAGCACGTTGGCCACCGTCGTCCGGGTCATCGCCAGGACATGGAAGACCAGGGTGCAGGACATGAAGAACGCCACCGCAAGCGCCGGCCTACCCACCGCTCGCAGGTCCGACAGGGCGGAACGGCCCCACAGCCACCACAAGACTATGGGAAAGCACAGCACATGGCCCGCGGCGCGCCAGAACACGATGTCCCAGGGGCCGGCCTCGACGCTGCGGATGATGACACCGCCGACGCTCCAACTGAGCGGCGCGGCCAGCGCCAGCAGCAGACCCAGCAGGCGTGTGGACGGCGCCGGCATGGCTAGGACAGCAGCGCGCGCGACAGAGCCACGACCGCGACTGCGCCGATGGCGCTGAGGAACTCGTTGGCGGTGAGGCGCATCAGGATTGCGGTCGCGGCGAAACCCAGCCATTCCGGCGGCCCGCCATTGAAGCCGAGGGGCGCAACGATGGCGCCGGTGAGGGCCACGGGAATCGAACGCAGCCACGCTTTCACCCGCGGCGTGGCCGCGACGTACTGCATAAGGAAAAATCCGCTGGCCCGGCAGGCGTAAGAGACGATGCCAAGCAGCAGGATGGCTTGGACGATTTCAGGCCGCATCGCTGCTCCTCAGAGCTCCGACGAGACTGCCGGCAAGGGCGCCGCCGAGGATGTACCAGGGGCCGGGTACCGTGCGCTCGATGACGATCGCCGCCGCCATGCCGGTCAGCAGCGGCGCGATGTCGCTGGTGCCGCGGACGAGACCGATGGCCATGCTGGCGAAGAAGGCGGCCAGCATGAAGTCGATGCCGAAGGTGCGCGGGTCGCCGAGCGCCTGACCGAAGATGTAGCCGACGGCCGTGGCACCGATCCAGACGAACCAGAGCACGGTGCCGCTACCAAGGAGGAAAGCCGCGTCGTCGCGGCCCTCGGCATGCTCGCGTAGCGCCAGGGCCCAGTTCGCGTCGCCCATGACGAACAGGGAGGGATACGACTGCCAGGCCGGCAGGCCGGCGAACCAAGGACGCAAGGCGGCGCCGAGCAGCAGATAGCGCGCGTTGACCGTCAGCACGGTCAGGCAGACGGCGAGCAGCGGAAGCGGATCGCTCCAGGCTTGCAACACGGCCATTTGCGCTCCGCCGGCGTTGACCCAGCCGCTTAGCGCCATCGCCTCCAGCAGGCTGACGCCAACGGTCGAGGCCATGACGCCGAAGGCGACGCCGTACATGACGACGCCGGGCGCTAAGGTGCGTGCGCCGACGATCCCGGCGCGGAAGCCCTGCAGGGTGAATGGAGGTTTGGGACTCGGGGACAAGGCGGCAGGCTCTGGGGGCGGCAGCATGCCCGCGATGGGCCTTCGGCGCCAGTGCTGTCGGTGTCCTGCGGATTGTGACTCCGCCACTTGCTGCTACTCTATCGCCGCCGGGACCGCCCTTCCTCTTGCGCGATCTGCCGCTCCATGCTGATCCCCTTCCGTGACGAGAACCCCACCCTACGTCCGCCGCTAGTCACGCTCGCCATCATCGCGACCTGCGTCCTCGTTTCGCTCTACCAGCTGACGTTGTCGGCGCGTGAGGAGCAGGTCTTTGTGCTCGGGTTCGGCATGGTTCCCTCCGTGCTCTTCGGCACGCGGCAGCTCTCGGCCTCCATTCCTGCTGTGGATCCCTGGTTGAGCGTCGTCACCTCGATGTTTCTGCATGGCGGGCTGCTGCATCTCGCCGGCAACATGGTTTATCTCTGGGTCTTCGGGAACAACATCGAAGATGCGATGGGCCATGTGCGCTTCACCTTCTTCTACCTGCTGAGCGGCGCGGCTGCGGCACTTACCCAGGCATTCGTCGAGCCCAATTCCTCCATACCCATGATCGGCGCCAGCGGCGCGGTGTCGGGCGTGCTGGGCGCCTATCTCGTGCTGCATCCGCATGCGCGTGTCGACGTGCTGTTCGTCTACGGATTGGTGACGACGCTGCGGCTGCCGGCCATGGCGGTTCTCGGCTGGTGGATTGTCATTCAGGTGATCAATGTGATGTTGACGGAGCCGGGCCAGGGCGGCGTGGCCTGGTTCGCCCATATCGGCGGATTTGTCGCCGGAATGACGCTGATCCCGTTCTTCCGCCACGCCCACATTCCACTCGTCGGGGGCGCGCGGCGGCGCGGCCCGTGGGGCTAGCCGGCCGTAGCTGCCGCGGGCTGGGCGACCGCTGTACAGCCCCGCTCCTGGAGCGTATCGTTAATTAGGGAGTAACCAATCGCCGCTAGCGTGGTGCCGCCGTGGCGTCCGTGCGGCGTGGAGAGCTTCGATGACTGAATACGCCCGGCGTCTGAGCGACAAGATCCTGTTCGCCTTCAACCAGGCCTGCGACCAGGGGTATCACGACGTGGCGGAGATCCTGCTGCGCGCTCTGGAGCTGGCGCTGACCCGCCAGGGCGGTCGCGGCAACGTCGATCAGCGTCAGAACATGCAGGCCGTGACGGACGCCTATATGCGTCTCCAGGCGCTCAAGCAGCTGGACACGGCCAGCGCAGAGTAATCAGGCCGGTTCGAGCGCCTCCTCGAGGGGCTTCAGCACGTCATCGATGCTGCGGCCGCGCCAGAGCGGCCGGCGGCCGTCCGACACGACATACGCCTCCTGCCGGTGCTTGGTCGGCGCCAGCTTGGCAATGACGTAAAGCGGCCAGTCGTGGCTGTGGCGGAAGACGGAGAAGGCTGCGCCGTTGTCGCGGACGTCGATGGCATAGTCGCGCCATTCGCCCCGCGCCACGCGCGCCGAGTAGATGGCCAGAATCTTGCGCAGCTCTTGCCGGTCGAAGAAGACCCGGCCTGGACGCCGCCGGTATTCAGCGAGATGAATCAGATTCGCGTCGATGTGCGTCACCCACCCCGAACCCAAGTCTTGCCGATTTTGCCTTCTCTGTCTATGGCCTTGAAATAGCGGTTTAATTTTTGGAAACCACAGCCCGAGGCGGTTTGCGCCGAAGCCCCGCCGGGGCTATGGTAGCGCCCTCTCGTGACTCCCCGGAGCCCGCCTGCGTGTCCGACATCTTCAACGAAGTTGACGAAGAACTGCGCCGCGATCGCGCGCTCAAGCTCTGGCAGAAGTATGGAAACTACGTCATCGCCCTGGCGGTATTGATCGTCGCTGGAACGGCAGGCTTCGTGACTTGGCGCGACTACGAACGCCGTCAGGCCGAAGCCGGTGCGGTCAAGTACGTGGCGGCGATCGAGCGGGCGCGCGGCCCCGATGCGGTCGCCGGTGCTGCGGCGCTGGAGAGCGTGGTGCGCGAGGCGCCCGCCGGCTATGCGGTGCTCGCCCGGCTCCAGGATGCGGCGCTCAAAGCGCGCAGCGATCCGGCAACGGCCGCAGAGCAGTACCGCGCTCTGGCAGTCGATCCCCGCGTGGCGCCAGAGATTCGCGACGCCGCGACCCTGCTAGCGGCACTGAATGCGATGCCGGGCGCCGACCCGGCATCGCTGGAGCGCCAGATCGCTCCCTTGGTGACACCCGGAAACCCGTGGCGTCACCTGGCCTGGGAAGTGACCGCGCTTGCGGCGGCGAAGGCCGGCAATGTCGAGCAGGCCCGCACGCTCTATGCGCGGATCGCCGATGATCCGGAAGCGCCGGCTGGCTTGCGTGGACGGGCTGCCGAGATGCTTGCTGCCTTGGGGAGCTGAGGCCCCCGCTATGCGCCGGCCTGTCCGTTTCGCCGTCCTGGGCTGCGCGCTGGCACTTGCTGGTTGTGGCATCGGCGAATGGTTCTCGGGTCCACCGAAGAAGCCAATTCCCGGCGAGCGTATCGCCGTCATGCAGAACGATCGCGGTATCGAAGCTGACGAGCGATTGGCATCGCTAGCGGTCAAGCTGCCGCCGCAGTTCGTCAATACCGAGTGGCCGCAGCCCGGCGGCTATACCGGCGAGTTCATTCCGCATCCGGCGGCAGACGGCTTCGCCGCGGTTTGGCGTGTCAGCCTTGGTGCCGGCAACAGCCGAGAAGGGCGCGTCTCGGCACCGCCCGTCGTGGGCCAGGGCCGCATCTACGCCATGGACGCAGGCGCGACGCTCAACGCTATCGAGCCTGAGACCGGACGTTCGTTGTGGCGCTTCGACGTTCGCCCGGACGGCGAACGCAGTGGCGGCGGCAGCGGAGGCGGTGCTGCGTACGAAAACGGCCGGGTCTATGTTGCCACGGGTTACGGCCAAGTCATCGCCCTTGAAGCGGAGACGGGCAAGGAGGTCTGGCGCACAACGCTCACCGCTCCGTTCCGCGCCAACCCGACGACGGGCGGCGGGCGGGTGTTCGCCGTGAGCACTGACAACCAGGTCCATGCGCTCGATGCCGCGTCGGGGCGGAAATTGTGGTCGTATACCGGCATCACCGAGAGCGCAGGACTCTACGGCGGTGCGAGCCCAATTCTCGCGGGCAATATCCTGGTTGCCGGCCTGTCGTCGGGCGAGGTCTTCGCCCTGCGCGCCGACAATGGCCGCGTGCTGTGGTCTGATTCCCTGGCCGCCGTCGCCCGTACAGACGCCGTCTCGGCGCTCGCCGATCTGCGCGGCTTTCCGGTAGTCGATCGTGGTCGCGTGACGGTCGCCAGCCATGCTGGCCGCCTGGCCGACATCGATCTGCGCTCGGGCGCCCGCATCTGGGAGCAGGGCTTCGGCAGCTTCAACACGCCCTGGGTTGCCGGAGATTTCATGTTCCTGGTGACCATCGACGGCGAGTTGCTCTGTGTTACGCGGCGCGATGGCCGGGTGCGCTGGGTGCAGTCGCTGCGCCGTTGGCGCGACGAGAAGGCGAAGAAGGGCCGTGTCGTGTGGACGGGACCGATTCTCGTAGGTGGGCGACTGCTGCTCGCCAATGACGACGGCGAGGGGCTGATCGTCTCTCCGGAGGATGGCGAGATCGTCAGCAGGTTCAAGTTGCCCGGCCCAGTCTCGGTGCTGCCGATCGTCGCCAATCGCACCATCTATCTGGTTACGGATTCCGGCGACCTGGTGGCCCTACGCTAGGCGCTGTCCATGCCCTTTCGTGTCGCCATCGTCGGCCGGCCGAATGTCGGCAAGTCGACCCTGTTCAATCGCCTGATCGGCCGCCGCAAGGCGCTGGTCGACGACACTCCGGGCGTGACGCGTGATCGGCGAGAAGGCGCCGCTCAACTGGGCGATCTGCGCTTCACCGCCATCGATACGGCCGGTCTCGAGGAGGCGCCGGCCAAGGCGCTAGCCTCACGCATGCGCGAGCAGACGGCGCGGGCCCTTGCGGCGGCAGACGTCATCCTCTTCGTCGTCGACGGCCGCGCTGGCGTCACACCGCTCGACCGGCACTTCACCGGCTGGCTGAGAAAGGGTGGCCGGCCGGTGATCCTGGTTGCCAACAAATGCGAGAGCGGCGCGGCTCTGACGGCCATCGGCGAAGCGTCCGGACTTGGCATAGGCGAGCCGGTGGCGATCTCCGCGGAGCACGGCGAGGGGCTGGCCGAACTCCACGCCGCGCTGCGACCGCATGCTCCCGAGGACGCTGTAGTTGAACGGGGCGCGTCCGAGAAGGATGAAACGCCGCTTCCTGCGCCGGCGGATCGCCCGATCCGCGTCGCTATCATCGGCCGGCCGAATGTCGGTAAGTCGACTCTGATCAACCGGCTGCTCGGCGATGAGCGCGTGCTGACCGGCCCCGAACCCGGCATCACGCGCGACGCGATCGAGGTGCCGTGGGAGGCACAGGGAAGGCGCTTCGCCCTCGTCGACACCGCGGGGCTGCGGAGGCGGGCGAAGATCGAGGATCCGGTCGAGCGGCTTTCGGCCGCCGATACGATTCAGACCGTACGCGAATCCCAGGTCGTGGTGCTGGTCGTCGATGCGACGGCAAGCCTGGAGAAGCAGGATCTGGCTATCGCGCGGCTGGCCATTGAAGAAGGCCGTGCCTTGGTCCTGGCCGTCAACAAATGGGACTTGGTCGACGATCCCGGGGCGGCGCTCAAGGAATTGCACCGCAAGCTGGGATTCTCGTTGGCCCAGGTGCCCGGCCTGGCCATCGCGACCGTCTCGGCTCTGCACGGGCGCAAGCTCGACATGCTGACCCGGGCCATCATCAAGAGCTTCGAGATCTGGGACAAACGCGTGCCGACGCCGGCACTGAACCGCTGGATCCAGAGCGTTACCGAATCGCACCCGCCACCGCTGGTGAAGGGGCGCCGTCCGCGGCTGCGCTTTGCCCGCCAGGTAGCCACCCGCCCGCCGACTTTCGCCGTCTTCGGCAATAACCTGACGACGCTGCCGGAGGACTATTTGCGCTACCTCAGTAACAACCTGCGCGAGGCCTTCGATCTGCCGGGAACAGTGATCCGCTTCGAGCTCCGGCAGAGCGACAACCCCTACGCCGAGCGGTAGGCTCGCACCACCTCACCGCTACGCCGGCACTCGGGCGAGGCCAATTCGACAAAGACGTCGGTGATCGCCTCAGGGGTCGGCAGCGTCATCGGGTCCTCGCCAGGGTAGGCGTGTGCACGCATCGCCGTGCGGGTGGCGCCGGGGTCGACGAGGTTTACTTTCACAGCGGTTTTGGCCAGCTCGTTGGACCAGACCCGGGCCAGGCCTTCGAGCGCGGCCTTGCTGACGCTGTAGGCGCCCCAGAATGCTGCGGCGCTACGTGCGGCGCTCGATGTCACGAGGATCGCGCGGCCGGCGTCGGAAAGCTTGAGCAGCGGCTCGAGCGTGCGGATCAGCCGCCAGTTGGCCGTGACATTGACCTTGAAGACCTCTTCCCAGAGCTTCGGCTCGTGATGGGAGAGCGGGCCTAGCGTGCCCAGAAGCGCTGCGTTGGCGACGAAGATGTCGAGCTTGCCGAAGCGCTGGTGGAGATGCGGACCGAGTGGATCGATCCGTTCCAGGTCGCGCAGGTCGAGCGGCACCAGGGTCGCCGAGCCGCCGGCCGCCTTGACGGCGTCGTCGAGTTCTTCGAGGCCGCCAACCGTTCGTGCCACGGCGACGATGTGGGCACCTTCCTCGGCAAAACGCTTGGCGACAGCGGCGCCGATGCCGCGCGAGGCGCCGGTGACGAGGGCGATCCGGCCGGCGAGACGCTTCATGAGTAGTGACCGTGGTGCCGCCTGCGGAAGAGGCATGTGGGCAAGGAGAGGGCGCCGGTCGCTGCGCAGAGTCCGTCGAACAGGCTGCGGATCATGGTCGAGCAACGCCCGCGGGCGTCAAGCGATCTCAAGCAGCGACAGCTGGGCCGGCGCGCCGCCGCCTTCGCTGTCGGTCAGGCGGGTAGGGTATTCGCCGGTGAAACAGGCGTCGCAGTAAGCGGGCGCATTCTTGTCGCGGCCGCGCTTGCCCATGGCGCGGTAAAGCCCGTCGACCGAGATGAAGGCCAGACTGTCGACGCCGATGAAGCGCGCCATCCCGGCAACGTCGAGCTTGTGGGCCAGCAGTTCGGAACGCTCGGGCGTATCGATGCCGTAGAAGCAGGAATGGCCGGTCGGCGGGCTGGAGATCCGCATGTGCACCTGGGTGGCGCCGGCCTGGCGGACCATTTCGACGATCTTCTTCGAGGTCGTGCCGCGCACGATCGAATCGTCGACCAGGATGACCCGCTTGCCCTCGATCATCGAGCGGTTGGCGTTGTGCTTGAGCTTCACGCCGAGGTGGCGGATCTGGTCGGTCGGTTCGATGAAGGTGCGGCCGACATAGTGGTTGCGGATGATGCCGAGCTCGAACGGCAGCTTGGCTTCGGCGGCGTAGCCGATGGCGGCTGGCACACCTGAATCGGGCACCGGCAGCACGACATCGGCCGGCACATGGCTCTCGCGGGCCAGCTCCGCGCCGATGCTCTTGCGAGCCTCGTAGACCGAGGTGCCTTCCATGATGGAGTCCGGCCGCGCAAAATAGATGTATTCGAAAATACAGGGGCGCTTGGCGGCGGGCGGGAAGGGGCGGAAACTGTGGACACCCTCGGCGTCGAGCACGATAAGCTCGCCGGGCTCCACTTCGCGCATATATGTTGCGCCGATGATATCGAGGGCGCAGGTCTCCGAGCAGAGAATATGAGCGCCATCGAGCGTGCCCAGGACCAGAGGCCGGACGCCGAGCGGGTCGCGCACGCCGATCACCTTGTTGCGTGCCACGGCGACGAAGGAATAGGCGCCTTCCATCTGACGCAGGGCGGTGACGAGGCGCTCGACGAGGTCTCCTTCGGCCAGCGCCATCAGGTGGATGATGACCTCGGAATCGGTGGTCGACTGAAAGATGCAGCCGCGCCGCACCAGCTGCTGGCGAAGCGAGTGGGCGTTGGTCAGGTTGCCGTTGTGACCGACAGCGAAGCCGCCGAACTCGAAATCGGCATAGAGCGGCTGCACGTTGCGCAGGATGGTGTCACCGGTCGTGGCGTAGCGCGTGTGGCCTATGGCGTGGTTGCCGCGCAGCTTGCCGATCACCGCCTCGGAGCCGAAATTGTCGCCTACCAAGCCGAGGCCGCGATGACTGTGGAACTGCCTGCCGTCGCAGCTGACGATGCCCGAGGCTTCCTGGCCGCGGTGCTGGAGGGCGTGCAGGCCCAAAGCCGTATGCGCCGCCGCGTCCTTGTGGCCGTAGATGCCGAAGACGCCGCACTCCTCGCGCAGCTTGTCGTCGTCGAATGGGTTGGTGGTGGCCGTCACGAGCCCATCTTCGCCATGTGATTTCATCGGGTTGTGGAGGCCGGCTCGGGGGTCTGGGTACGCTGGAACAAGCCGTCGAGGCCACGCCGCTCGTCGGTCTTATAGCTGGTTTCGCCCGGCGCTGCAGGGGATTTTGCCTGCGGCAGGCCGGGGGCTTGGAGAATCGCCTGATATTGCTGCGCTTCGCGTCGGGCGCGCTCCGCCGCATCGCCCGCGGATTGGACGCGGCCGCGGAATTCGGGCGGCGCGAGGCTACGCAGGAAGTCGGCGAGTCGCTCGACTGCCGGCAGAACCCGGGCCTCGCGCAGCCAGGGCGGCTGGTCCTGCGGCGGGATGGCCCAGCCCAGGCCGAGCCAGAGGACGGCCACGATCAGCGCCCCGCGCACCAGGCCGAAGAGGAAACCAAGCGTGCGGTCGAGGGCGTTGAGATGGGTGCCGCGGATCAGCGAGGCGATGCCGCCGCCGATCATGGAGAAGAGGATCAGGCTGCAGACGAAGAGAGCGATGCCGGTGACCGTGTAGGCCATCCACGGGGTCTCGACCAGGCGCCTTGTGTAGACCAGCGCCAGGTCGAAGCCCCACAGGGTGACCAGTGCCGCCCCGACCCAGCTGGCGAGCGACAGAACCTCGCGCACGAAGCCGCGCGCCATGGCGAACAACCCGGAGAGCACGATGACGATGACCACGGTCAGGTCGGCCGGATTGATCGGCAGATCGCTCATCCTCACACGCTCCGCAGGCCGGAGCGCTCCGGCTTGCTGCCCTTGCCCGTGACGGGCCCGAAGATCTCGACCAGGTCGGCAAGCACGGCCATCTCCGACACCGCCAGGCCGGTCCGCTCGCCGCGCTCACCGTCGTTGCGCCGGCGGCGCGGGCACAGCGCCCGCGAGAAACCCAGTTTCGCCGCCTCCTTGAGCCGGGCTTCCGTCTGGCCGACGGCGCGGACCTCGCCCGACAGGCCGATCTCGCCGAAGATTACCGAGCCGTTGGGGGCTGGTTGATCGGTGAGAGACGAGACGAGGGCGGCGGCCACTGCCAGATCCGCCGCCGGCTCGGAGATGCGCAGGCCCCCGGCGACGTTGAGATAGACATCGGTGTTGCCGAAAACCAGGCCGCAGCGGGTCTCGAGCACGGCGAGGATCATGGCCAGGCGGCCGGAATCCCAGCCGACCACGGCGCGCCGCGGCGTACCGAAACCCGAGGGCGCCACCAGCGCCTGGATCTCGACCAGCACTGGCCGTGTCCCTTCCATGCCGGCAAAGACGGCTGCGCCGCTGACGTCGCCGCGCCGCTCGGCGAGGAACAACGCCGACGGATTGGCGACCTCGACGAGGCCGGCATCGGTCATCTCGAAGACGCCGATCTCGTCGGTGGCGCCGAAGCGGTTCTTGACCGAGCGCAGGATGCGGAACTGGTGACCGCGCTCGCCCTCGAAGTAGAGCACGGTGTCGACCATATGCTCGAGCACACGCGGGCCGGCGATCATGCCTTCCTTGGTGACATGGCCGACCAGCAGGATGCTGATGCCGCGACGTTTGGCCAGCCGGATGAGTTCGCCGGCGCAGGCGCGCACCTGGGCGACGGTGCCGGGTGCGGAATCCAGCGTGTCGAGATACATGGTCTGGATCGAATCGATGACCGCCAGGGTCGGGCCGTTGCCGGTGTCGAGGCTGGCCAGCACGTCTCGCAGATTGGTGGCCGAGGCCAGTGCGACATTCGCCTTGGCAAGACCGAGACGGGCGGCACGCAGCCGGATCTGGTCGATCGCCTCTTCGCCGGAAATGTAGGCAACGCGGGTCTGGGCGGCGAGGGCGGCCATCACCTGCAGCAGCACGGTCGACTTGCCGATCCCCGGATCGCCGCCGACCAGGATGGCCGAGCCGGGAACGATGCCGCCGCCGCAGACGCGGTCGAACTCGGCGATGCCGCTGGCCAGGCGCGGTGCGGGCTCACTCGCGCCCGACAGGCCGACAAACTCGACGCGGCTGCCTTTGCCGCTTGTCCGTTTGGCGCCGTGCGGTGCAAGCGCGGCACCGCCCGCCTCCTCGACGATGGTGTTCCACTCGCCGCAATCCTCGCATTTCCCGGCCCAGCGCGCCGACACCGCGCCGCAGGACTGGCAGACGAAGCGGGAGTCGCGCCGCGCCATCGTTCAGAAGGACTTCTGCGCGGTCATTTGCGCACCTGCATCTGGATCGGGCCTTCGGCACGGCCATGGACGAACTGGTCGACGTAGGGATTGGGATCCCGGTCGATCTCGGCCACCGGTCCCTGCCAGATGATCTTACCCTGATGAAGCATGGCGATGCGGTGAGCGATCTGGCGCGCACTCTTCATGTCGTGGGTGATCGACACACCGGTGGCGCCGAGCTCCTTGACGCATTTGACGATAAGCTTGTCGATGACGTCCGACATGATCGGGTCGAGGCCGGTCGTCGGCTCGTCGAAGAAGATGATCTCCGGCGTGGTGGCGATGGCGCGGGCCAGGCCGACGCGCTTGCGCATGCCGCCGGAGAGCTCGGCCGGTGACAGCTCGCCGACCTCGCGGGTCAGGCCGACTTGCGCCAGGTTCTGTACCGCGATCTCCTTGGCCTGCTTGCGCGGCATCTTCTGGCCCTGGATCAGCCCGAAGGCCACGTTCTCCCAGACCGACAGCGAGTCGAACAGCGCCGCGCTCTGGAAGAGCATGCCGAACTTGCGGTTGACCTTCTCGCGCTCGTTGACGCTCATGCCGACGACTTCCTGGCCGTCGATCTTGATGCTGCCGTCGTCAGCCTCGAGCAGGCCCAGGATGCATTTGAGCAGGACCGACTTGCCCGTGCCCGAGCCACCGATGACGACCACCGATTCGCCGACGGCGACATCGAGGTCGAGCCCGTCGAGAACCTTCTTCGGCCCGAAATGCTTCTTCAGGCCCCGGATCGAGATTTTGGGGACGCTGTTCATCTTGTGGCGAAGAAGATCTCGGTGATGGCGTAGTTGAAGATGAGGATGAGGATCGAGGCGGAGACGACGGCGTTGGTCGTGGCGCGGCCGACACCCTGGGCGCCGCCCTCGCTGTTGTAGCCGTGGTAGCAGCCCATCAGCGAGATCAGGAAGCCGAAGGCCCCGGCCTTTACCAGGCCGGAGAACACGTCCATGAACTCGAGGTAGTCGAAGGTCCGTTTGAGGTACGCGGCTGGATTGAATCCGAGCTTGTAGACGCCGACGATGTAGCCGCCGAAGACGCCGATGATGTCGGCAACCACGACCAGCAGCGGCAGCATGGTCAGGCCGGCGATCAGGCGCGGCGCCACCAGGTACTTGAACGGGTTGGTCGACAGCGTGGTCAGGGCGTCGATCTGCTCGGTCACCCGCATGGTGCCGATCTCGGCCGCCATCGAGGCGCCGATGCGGCCCGCCACCATCAGGCCGGCGATCACCGGGCCCAGCTCGCGCGTCACCGAGAGAACGACGACCGTCGCCACGGCGCCCTCGGCAGAGAAGCGGGCAAAGCCGGTGTAGCTCTGCAGCGCCAGCACCATGCCGGTGAAGAGCGCGGTCAAGCCCACGACCGGCAAGGAGTAGTAG
>VGEI01000039.1 GCA_016869415.1 Alphaproteobacteria bacterium | reverse complement strand
CTATGTCCAGCCGTCACGCCGCCCGTCCGACGGGCGATACGGAGAGAATCCCAACCGTCTGCAACACTACTATCAGTACCAGGTCATCCTCAAACCCTCACCCCAGGAGAGCCAGGAGCTTTACCTCCAAAGTCTTGTGCGGCTGGGCATCGATCCGCTGAAGCACGATATCCGCTTCGTCGAGGACGATTGGGAAAGCCCGACCCTCGGCGCGTGGGGTCTGGGCTGGGAAGTGTGGTGCGACGGCATGGAAGTGACGCAGTTCACCTACTTACAGCAGGTCGGCGGCATCCCCTGCGAGCTGATCTCCTGCGAGCTGACCTACGGGCTCGAGCGCCTGGCGATGTACATCCAGGGCGTCGAGAACGTCTACGACCTCGATTTCAACGGCAGGGGTGTGAGCTACGGCGACGTCTTCCTGCAGGCCGAGCGTGAGTACTCGGCCCACAATTTCGAGCATGCCGACACCGAGATGCTGCTGCGCCATTTTTCCGATGCCGAGAAAGAGTGCCGGGCGCTGCTCGACCAGGGGCTCGCGCTGCCGGCCTATGATCAGTGCATCAAGGCCAGTCACCGTTTCAACCTGCTCGACGCGCGCGGCGTGATCTCGGTGACCGAACGGGCCGCCTATATCGGCCGCGTGCGGGCGCTGGCCAAGGCGTGCTGCGAAGCCTGGCTTGTGAGCCGGAAGAAGGCGAGTGCCTGATGCCCGAGCTACTTCTAGAGCTGTTCTCTGAGGAGATTCCCGCGCGCATGCAGGCGCGCGCGGTCGAAGACCTCAAGCGCCTGGTGACCGAAAAGCTTGCAGCATCCGGCCTTACCTTCACTCGCGCCGACGCCTACGTAACGCCACGCCGCCTGACTTTGGTCGTCGATGGCCTGCCTGAGACTCAGCCCGATGTGACCGAGGAAAAGAAGGGCCCGCGCGTCGGTTCGCCGGATCAGGCGGTCCAAGGCTTCCTCAAGAGCGCCGGCCTCACCAGTCTCGACCAATGCGACAAGCGCACGGTTGGGAAGGCCGAGTTCTGGGTCGCTGTGATTCGCAAAAAGGGTGTACCGACTCACGTAATTCTTGGTGATGTGCTGATCGATGCGATCCGGGGTTTCCCATGGCCCAAATCGATGCGATGGGGGGTGCGGAAGTCTAGTTGGGTGCGCCCACTGCACAGAGTTAGTTGCCTATTCGGCTCTAATATGGCGATTGGCCTCAGCCTCGAAGCTGGCGAGCCAGTCAACGCAGAGTTCGTGACTTTCGGTCACCGATTCTTGGTCCCGGGCGAGATCCGGGCCTCGAATTTCGCTGACTACAAGGCCAAGCTCCAGGCGGCCAAGGTCATGCTCGACCCGGCCGAGCGCCGCGACATGATCCTGCGCGAAGCCGAGGACGCGGCGAAGCGGGAAGGCCTGACGCTCAAGCAGGATCTCGGCCTGCTCGAGGAGGTGACCGGCCTGGTCGAATGGCCGCGGATCGTCGTCGGCTCGATCGACAAGGCGTTCATGGACCTGCCGCCCGAGGTGATGATCACCTCGATGCGTACCCATCAGAAGTATTTCGCGCTGCTCAGCAAGGATGGCTCGCTGGCGCCGCGTTTCCTGGTCGTCTCGAACATGGAGACGGACGAGGAAGGTCGCCGGAACATCGTGGCCGGTAATGAGCGTGTGCTGCGCGCGCGGCTGTCGGATGCCAAGTTCTTCTGGGACCAGGACCGCAGGACAGCGTTGGAAAACCGCGTCCCGGCCCTGCACATGCGTGTCTTTCATGCGAAGCTGGGGACGATCGCCGACAAGGTCTCGCGCATGCAATCCCTGCTGACCAAGATCGTGGCCGTGATCCCCGGTTGCGATATGGGCGAGGCGAGGGAGGCCGTCTTGCTCTGCAAGGCGGACCTGTCATCAGGCATGGTCGGCGAGTTCCCGGAGTTGCAGGGAGTCATGGGGCGCTACTACGCGCTGCACGACGGCGAGCCGCCGGCGGTAGCCGACGCGATCCGCGACCACTACGCCCCGCTGGGGCCGAATGATCGCTGCCCGGCGGCACCGATCTCGGTGGCTGTAGCGCTCGCCGACAAGATCGACACCCTGACTGGGTTCTGGAGCATCGGCGAGAAGCCCACCGGCTCGAAGGACCCCTTCGCGCTACGCCGTGCGGCGCTCGGTATCATCAGGCTGATCATAGAGAACAGGCTGCGCCTGCCGCTGCGCCGCGTGTTCGGCAAGGCGCTGCGACGGCACGGGGTCGAAGAAGCGGCGCGGGCCGAGGAGCTGACGGCTGACCTCCTGGCCTTCTTTGCCGACCGGCTGAAGGTCCATCTGCGTGAGCAGGGCGTGCGCCATGATCTTGTCACTGCCGTTTTTGCGCGGGGCGGCGACAGTGACATCGTGCGCATTCTCGCCCGGGTCGATGCGATCAAAGAGTTCCTGGGAGCTCCGGACGGAGCGAACCTCCTTGTTGCCTATCGGCGGGCTTCCAACATCGTCGAGATCGAGGAGAAGAAGGACAAGGCCCGCCATGACGGCGCGATCAATCCGTCGCTTCTGCGGCTCGACCAGGAGAAAGCGCTGCAGCGCAAGCTGAGCGAGGCGCGTCAGGCGACGGACACACTGCTGCGCATGGAGAATTTCGCCGGCGCGATGATGGCCTTGGCCAATCTTCGCATGCCGGTGGATGCGTTCTTTGACAAGGTCACGGTCAATGCGCCGGAAGCGGATCTGCGCGCTAACCGGCTGCGGCTGTTGTCAGAGATCCGGCGGACGCTGGGTGCTGTCGCCGATTTTTCCCGGGTTGAAGGGTAGTGGCGGAGAGCGCGATGGCGAAATGGGTCTACAGCTTCGGGAACGGCAAGGCCGATGGCCGCGCCGACATGCGCAACCTTCTCGGCGGCAAGGGCGCCAACTTGGCGGAGATGAGCAGTCTCGGCCTGCCCGTACCGCCCGGCTTCACCATCACCACCGAAGTTTGTACGGCCTACTACGCCAACGACCGCCGTTATCCCTGCGAGCTCGACGCGCAAGTGGGCTCGGCGCTCAAACGGGTGGAGGAGATCACGAGCCGCAAGTTCGGAGACTCTCAGGTACCCCTACTCGTTTCGGTGCGCTCGGGTGCGCGGGCATCGATGCCCGGCATGATGGACACCGTACTCAATCTTGGATTGAACGACGTTACGGTGGCCGGTCTCGCTACCGAAACCGGCGACATGCGGTTCGCCTACGACAGCTATCGCCGCTTTATCCAGATGTACGGCGACGTGGTTCTGGGCATCGATCATCACCATTTCGAGGAACTTCTCGACCTCCATAAGGCCGAATGCGGCGTCACGCTCGATACTGAGCTCACCGCCGAGAACCTGAAGTCGCTCGTCGTCTCTTACCGCAAGAAGGTGAAGGAGGAGCTCGGCCGTGAGTTCCCGCAGGACGTCAACGAGCAACTCTGGGGCGCCATCGGTGCCGTGTTCAGCAGTTGGATGAACCAGCGCGCCATCACCTACCGCCGCCTCCACCAGATCCCCGAGGACTGGGGCACGGCCGTCAATGTCCAAGCCATGGTCTTCGGTAACATGGGTGACGACTGCGCCACCGGCGTTGCCTTCACTCGCGATCCGTCGACTGGCGAGAACGCCTTCTACGGCGAATACCTAATCAATGCCCAGGGAGAGGACGTCGTTGCCGGTATCCGCACTCCTCAGCATCTGACAGTGAAAGGCAAGCTGGCCAACAAGTCGAAGCTGCTCGCCATGGAAGAGGTGATGCCGGAGGTCTTCGGCCAACTCGAGACGATCCGCAGCAAGCTCGAAGGCCACTATCACGACATGCAGGATATCGAGTTCACGGTTCAGAAGGGCCGGCTCTATATGCTGCAGACCCGCAATGGCAAGCGCACCGCGGCCGCCGCCCTCAAGATCGCCGTCGACATGGTACGCGAAGGGCTCATCGGCCAGGCCGAGGCGGTGAAGCGTATCGACCCGGCCGCCCTCGACCAGCTTCTCCATCCCACCCTGGATCCCAAGGCTCCAAGGCAGATTCTGGCGCGCGGCCTGCCGGCCTCGCCGGGTGCGGCCTCGGGCATCGTGGTGTTCTCGGCTGACGAGGCCGAGGCCCGGGCGGGGAAGGGTGAGGGGGTCATTCTTGTGCGCGTCGAAACCAGCCCCGAGGACATTCATGGCATGCACGCGGCGCGCGGCATTCTGACAACGCGCGGCGGCATGACCAGCCACGCTGCCGTGGTAGCGCGCGGCATGGGGCGCCCGTGCGTCTCCGGCGCCGGCGAGATCCGCATCGACTACGGTGCGCGCACGATGAACGTGCGCAACATGACGGTGAAGGCGGGCGACAGGATCACGCTCGACGGCGGTACCGGCGAGGTCTTCCTCGGCGAGGTGCCGACCATTCAGCCTGCGATGTCGGATGATTTCGCCGAGCTCATGGGTTGGGCCGACGGGTTCCGCAAGATGGGGGTGTGGGCCAACGCCGAAACGCCGCTCGACGCCAAGATGGCCAAGCGCTTCGGCGCCGAGGGTATCGGCCTGTGCCGTACCGAGCACATGTTCTTCGATCCCGAGCGTATCCTCTCGGTGCGTGAGATGATCATGGCCGAGGACCGCGACGGCCGGCAGCGGCCGCTGACCAAGCTCCTGCCGGTGCAACGCCAGGATTTCATCGAGCTGTTCCGCATTATGGACGGCCTGCCGGTCACCATCCGCCTCCTCGATCCGCCTCTGCACGAGTTCCTGCCGCATAGCGATGCCGAGATGACCGAGCTCGCCAAGGCCAGCGGAAAGGAGGTCGCCGCTCTGCGCGCGCGCGCGGCGCGCCTGCGCGAAGTCAACCCGATGCTCGGGCATCGCGGCTGCCGCCTGGCTGTGACCTATCCCGAGATCTACGAGATGCAGGCCCGGGCGATCTTCGAAGCCGCGGTTTCCGTTACCAAGGAGACCGGCACACCTGTCGTGCCTGAGGTGATGATCCCGCTCATCGCCGACAAGGTCGAGTTCAAGCTCATGGCGGATCTGGTCGAGAACGTCGCCAAGGCGGTGCGCGAGGAGACCCAAGCCGACGTCGAGTATACGATCGGCACCATGATAGAGCTGCCGCGTGCCTGCCTGCGCGCCGGCGAGATCGCCGAGCGGGCGGAGTTCTTTTCCTTCGGTACCAACGATCTGACCCAGACCACCTACGGGCTGTCGCGCGACGACGCCGGCAATTTCCTCGACGAGTACGAGAAGAAGAAGCTGATCACCCGCGATCCCTTCGTCTCGATCGACGAGGACGGTGTCGGCGAGTTGATGAAGATCGCCGCCGAGCGCGGGCGCAACGTACGGCCCGACATCAAGCTCGGCATTTGCGGCGAGCATGGCGGCGACCCGGCCTCGGTACGCTTCTGCGCCCGGCTCGGCCTCGACTATGTCTCATGCTCGCCCTACCGCGTGCCCATCGCGAGACTGGCGGCGGCCCAGGCGGCCCTGGCGCAGTCCGGCGCCGCGAAGCCTCCGAAGGCTCTGGCCCGCAAGCCCGCCTCGGACGATCGGCATCGCCGCGTGCTGATTACCGGCCGCCGCTCCGCCGGCAAGCGGGTGTCGACGGGTGCTGCCGCAGCGCGGGCCAAGCCGGCGGCGCGCAAGATGGCGTCGCCCCCGAAGAAGGCCAAGCCGGGCCGCAAGCCCGCGGCCAAGCCGAAGCGCACTCCGCCCAGGCCGCCGAAGAAGCCGAGCGGTCGTCCTCGGAAGAAATAGCTCAGGCTCTATCGCCGAACGCGGTAGACGGCGCGAGCCGCGTCGTCGCCATTGCGGAAGAACAGGACGTCCTCCCCCAGGCGGAAGGCCGGCCGGCAGAAGCTCTCGGGACCGCGCGGCCAGGCGATGTCGGCGCACAGGCGCCCGTCATCGGACACGCGCCATGTGCCGGCGCCATCGCCGCGATAGCCGTTGCTGTAGGTCGCGGTGGCGTTGAGCCGGCCGCCCGCTGCGAGGCGGAACTCGAGCACGGCGTCGGCACGTTCGACGACAAGCCGGTCGCCGACCAGCTTCTGCATCTGTTCACGATCGAGACGCTGGCCGCCCCGGGTGCGGGCATCGGCCAGGGACATATCGGGCGGTCCGGCTCCGATAAGCGGAAAGGCCGCGACCAGCCACGTGAGACGTTTGCGCCACATGTCCACCCCCCGGCACATGGAACTATGCGCTGGTGCCGGCGCAGGGTCAAACGGGGGCAGCTTTCGGGGCTGCCGGGCGGGTGCTAGGGTCGCCGTCTTGTTGATCGAGGAGACGTCTGATGGCCGACCAAGCGAACTGCATCTTCTGCAAGATCGTCGCGGGCACGATCCCCTCGTACAAACTCTACGAGGACGCGATGACGCTGGCGTTCCTCGACATCAACCCAGGCAATCCGGGCCACGCCCTGGTGATTCCCAAGGCGCATGCGGCCAATCTCTACGCCAGTGCCGACAAGGATCTCGCGGCCGTCATGGCGACGGTGCGCAAGGTGGCAGCGGCGGTCGAGAAGACGGTGAGCCCGGATGGGCTCAATCTGCTGCAAGCCAACGGGCCGGGGGCCGCGCAATCGGTCTTCCATTTCCACATGCACATCCTGCCGCGCCGCAACGGAGACGAGCTCAAGATGAACTGGGGCCTGAAGCCGGGTGACAAGGGCGAGCTGGCGGCTCTCGCCGTGAAGATCCGCGCGAACCTCTGATCAGGCCGCTGCCCACCACGGGGGCTTGAGCGGCGTCACCGATGCGCTGCCGGCGCTCAGCGGCCGGCCCTCGCGCTCGGCCTTTTCGACGACTTCGAGGCGCAGCAGGGCAAGGCCCCAGCCGGCAGCAGCCGAGCGCATCTCGCCGGCCTCCTCGCCGTCGAGCACAACGGGCGCTCCCGGCTCAGGTGGCGTTCCCTCGATGCGTACAGGCAGCAGGCGCTTGCGCACCAGCGCCCGGTACTTCATCCGCGCCGTCACTTCCTGGCCGACATAGCAGCCCTTCTTCCAATCGACGCCATTGAGCTCGTCGAAGCCGTTCTCGAGCAGCAGCGCCTTCTCGACCGGCAGGTCGCGGCTGCCATCGGGAACGCCGAGGGAGAGCCGCAGCCTGTCGTAGTCGGCGCGCTCGCCCGCCTGGAAGCCGGCGGCAGGCAGAGCCTCCAGTCGCTCTTGCGGCAGGATCAGCCGGGCGCCTAGCCCGGCGAGGCGCGGGTCGACAAAGGCCAAGCCGCCCGCAACGGCCGTCGCCCGGCCGGGGTCATCGCCGAGACCTAGCGCAGATAGGGCCCCGTCGCCGAATGCCGCCACTACGACCAGCCCCGCCAGGGGAGCGATGGTGACCTTCGAGCGCAGCCGGTAGAGCATCAGCCGCCGGCGCAGATCGTCGAGCCGCGCGCCCTCGGCGTCGACGATGTAGCCGCCACCATGCTCGGCGATGAAGAAATCGTGCAGAAAGCGGCCTTGCGCCGTCAGCAGGCTGGCGTAGATGGCGCGGTCGGCGGCGACCTTGGTAATGTCGTTGGAGATCAGTCCCTGCAGGAAGGTCGAGCGGTCGTCGCCGTTCACCGACAACAGGCCGCGGCCCCCAAGGATGAGATAGAATCGCTCCGCCATGATCCCTCTACTGCACAAAGAGGTAAGAGGGGTGGCTTCCGTTGGCAAGCCCCGACCGGCCCCTTATAAGTCCCCACCATGCAGGTCACCTTCATCGACGACTCGATCCCCTTCGACGGCTACAGCCCGCCGAGCCAACCTATCGACGGTCCGGAGAAAGCCTTTGCACTGCTTCCCCCGGCTCTGTCGATGCGCGGCCACGACGTAGCCGTCATCAACCGCGCGGCGTTCCCGGTCACGGTCCATGGTTCGCGCTGGGTGACGTGGGAAGGCGAGCGGCCGGTATCGGCGGACGTGCTCATTGCCTATCGCAAGCCCGAGCTGCTTGATCAGGTGCCTGTCGCCGGACGCCGCATCGTCTGGGTCGGCGGCGCGAAGGACGATCTCGATACCCCAGCCGCGCGTGACGCGCTGGCTCGACATAAGCCGCGCTTGGTCTTTATGAACAAGCCGCAGCACGAATCCTGGGCGAACACGCTGGGTCTCGACGCGCAGGTGATCGAACCGGGGATCGCCACCGCCTATCTCGAGGAGGACGCGATGGCGCCGGCGGAGCCGCCGCACGCCATCACGACAGCGCATCCGCTGGGCGGGCTGCTATGGCTTGTCCGGCTGTGGATGGCGCGGATCCGGCCCGAGGTGCCGACCGCCGAGCTTCATGTCTACTCGGCGGTGCTCGATAAGGCCCAATTGGGTGGCACGGTGCCCGCGGAGTACGCGGCGATGGTCGATGAGATGGCCGTGGCCCGGACCCACGGCATCGTGGTCAAGCGGCCCCTAGCCGATCCGGCGATGGCCGAGGCCTATCGCGCGGCGCGTGTCCATCTGCATCCGGCCGAGCCGCGCGACGTACACGGCTTCACCCTGGCCGAGAGCCAGGCGATGGGGCTTCCCGGTGTCGCACGGGCCGCCAGCCCGGCAATGGTCGAGCGGATTGCCGACGGCCAGACCGGCACTATAGCGGCGAACAACGCGGCCTTCGCCAGTGCCGCGATCAATCTGCTGACCGACCGCCTGACCTTCGACCGCATGAGCGCCAACGCCCGCCTGTTCAAACGGGGGCGCAGCTGGGCCATCGCCGCAGCGGAGTGGGAGGGGCGGCTGACGTGAACATCCTGTTCGTCACTGCAACCCGCATCGGCGATGTGGTTCTGACGACCGGAGTTCTCGATTGGCTGGCGAAGCGGCATCCCGCCGCGCGCTTCACCATTGCCTGCGGCCGGCCAGCGGCACCGCTGCTCGAGGCGTTTCCCCAGCTCGAGCGGCTGATCATCATCGACAAGAAGCCTTTGAGCGCCCACTGGATCGGCCTCTGGGCGCGCTGCATGACGCAAGCCTGGTCTCTGGTCGTCGATCTGCGCAGCTCCGGCCTCTCCTGGTTTCTGCTGGCGAGCCGTCGGGTTGTGCGCCGGCGTCGCGACAACACGCGCCATGGTGTGCTGGAGCTCGCCGACCTCTTCGCTGTCGAACGGCCGCCAGCTCCACGGCTATGGACGAAGCGGGAGCATGAGAGCCGGGCCGAGGCATTGCTCTCCGGCTCTCCGGTGCTCGGCATCGGGCCGACCGCGAACTGGCGAGGCAAAGAGTGGCCGGCCGACCGCTTTGCCGCTCTGGTTGAACGGCTGACCGGTGCCGATGGGCCGTTGCCGGGCGCCCGGGTCGCCGTGTTTGGCGCCCTGGCTGAACGGGTGGCTGCGGAGCCGGTGCTGGCTTCCGTGCCGGCAAGCCGGCGCATCGACCTAGTGGGGACGATCGATCTGCCGACAGTCGCGGCGTGTCTGCGCCGCTGCGCGCTCTATGTGGGTAACGATTCCGGCCTCATGCATATGGCGGCTGCCGTCGGGACGCCGACCTTGGGGCTGTTCGGCCCGGGCAACGAGACGCGTTACGGCCCATGGGGCGACCATACAGCGGTCGTCCGTACGCCATTGCCCCCGGAGCAGCTCATGGGGGCCGGCTTCGATCACCGGACCACGGGCACGCTGATGGAGAGTCTGACGGTCTCCGCGGTCGAGGCTGCCGCCCGGCAGCTTCTCCAGCGTATGCGCGAGCATGCCGCGTGACGGCCCCCCGTATCTCGGCATTGGTGACAGTGCACAACGAGGAGCGCCAGCTCGGCGATTGCCTCGCTGGCCTGGCGTTCGCCGATGAGATCGTCGTGGCGCTGGATCGCTGTACCGACCGCTCGGGCGACATCGCGCGACAGACGGGAGCGAAGACAATCGAAGGGGCGTGGCTAACCGAAGGCGAGCGCCGCAACGCTGGCATCGCGGCCTGTACCGGTGATTGGATTCTGGAGGTGGACGCCGACGAGCGCGTGAGCGCTGAACTGTCCGCTGAGATCCGCTCGACGGTCAACTTGTCGAGTTTCGACCGCCATCTGATTCCGGTCGACAACTATATCGGCACCCGTCTGGTGCGCTACGGCTGGGGAGCGAGTTTTGGTAAGTCGGCGTACCCTGGTCTCTTCCGCAGGGGCACGAAGGCCTGGGGGCGGGGGCGTGTCCATCCTCAGCTGCATCTAACGGGACGGGAGGGCCCCCCCCTGCAGCAGCGGCTGACGCATCTGGTCGATCGCAGCATCTCGGACATGCTGCGTCGTCTCGACAGCTACACGACGGCGCGGGCCCGCGACCTGCGCGAATGGGGCGATCCCGATCCGACTTGGAAGTACGTCCGCCGTATCTTCTCGCGCTTCTACAAGTGCTACATCCGGCGCCACGGGCATCGCGAGGGCGGCTGGGGTCTGCTGATCGCACTGATGGCCGGGCTCTATCCGATCCTTTCGCATCTCAAGGCGAAGTTGGAAAAGGAGTAATGGCCCGTATCGTCATGGCCGATGACGGGATCGCGTTCGACGGGACGAGCCCGGAGAAGGGCCCGTTGGGCGGCGCCGAATCGGCGTTTGTTGCCGTGGCCGAGGCGCTGGCCCGGCGCGGACACTCGGTTCTCGCGGCGACGAATTGTCCGGCGGCAGTCGTTCACAATGGCGTCGAGTGGTGCCCTATCAGCGGCGGATTGCCGGAGGAGGCGGATCTCTACATCGCCAATCGTGGCGATCGGTTGCTGGCTCTCGTTCCGCGAGCGCGCCGCACCGCGTTCTGGGTCCACAACCCCGCCCGCTATCTGATGAAGGCGCGCTATCTGTGGAAACTCTGGCGGCGTAAGCCGGCAATCGTGTTCATCGGCTCGTATCATGCGTCGACGTATCCGGGCTGGGCTCCGGGGGGCCGGCGTGTCGTGATCCCCTACGGTATCGACGACCGCTTTCGTACCGCTGTACCGCCGGCGGCGCCGCCGAAACCGCGCGCCGTCTTCACCTCGAATCCGCTGCGCGCTTTGGACTGGCTCATTGAGCTTTGGGTATCGCGCATTCATCCCGTTGTCCGCCACGCCGAGCTGCATATCTTCTCAGGCGCGGCCACCTATGGCGCAGCTGGGGACGCCAAAGCAGCACAGATGAAACCCATCCTCGACTTTGCGCGCCGCATGGCCGAGTGCGGGATTGTTGTGCGCGACCCGGTGCCAAAGTCGGCGCTGGCGGCGGAACTGGCGGGGTTTCGTGTTTTCACCTATCGCGGGACAGAGGACGAAACCTTCTGCGCAGCGGCGGGCGAGGCCCAGGCTGCAGGGGTTCCCGGGGTTGTCTGCGCTGTCGGATCCTTGCCGGAGCGCTTCATTCAGCGGACGACGGGCTTCGTGGTCTCCGCAGAAGAAGGGCGCGACGAGGATGAATTCGCCTCTGCGACGATCAAGCTTCTGACCGACGATGCCCTGTGGTCCCGCATGCACGCCGCAGCGCTCTCGCGACAGCGGAGCCGCGGCTGGGACGAGGCGGCTGCTGAATTCGAGTCATTGATCGGCTCGACTCGCTAGGGCCGGTGCCTTAGCTTCGCCTGTTCCCTGTCACGGGACGAGTCCAGAATACGGATCAAGCCACTGCGCGTGCTGCAAGCCATTGCCGGACAGAGACAAGGCGGAGCCGAAGCGTTCTTCGAGCGTCTCGTGGCGGCGTTGCGCCGCGGCGGCGTCGAGCAGCGGCTAGTGATCCGCAGCGATGCCGCGCGTGCCGCACGTCTGCGTCGCGCCGGACTCGAAACACAAGAGACTGGTTTTGCTGGCGCGTTCGATCTGGCAACTCGATTCCGGTTGATGCGCGAGCTCCGAGCCTACCGGCCCGATGTTGTGTTGAGCTGGATGAGCCGCGCTGCGACGATGATGCCGCCGCAATGGCTGGTCGGTGATCGCGCAGTCCGTGTCGGCCGACTCGGTGGCTACTACAGCCTCAAGTACTATCGCGGCTGCGAGCATCTGGTTGGTAACACCCAGGACATCGTCGAGTATATACGGCGTCAGGGCTGGCCTGCCGGGCGCGTTCACTATTTGCCCAATTTCGCCGACGTAACGGAAGCCCGACCCGTCGCCCGCGAGTCGTTGCAGACGCCGGCGGGTGCGGTCGTTGCTCTGGCCCTCGGGCGTTTTCATGGCAACAAGGCTTTCGATATCCTGCTTGACGCCGTGGCGGCCACGCCCGGCCTTCATCTCTGGCTGGCTGGCGACGGCGAGCTGCGTGGTGAGCTTGAAGGGCAGATTGGCCGTCTCGGGCTGGACGCGCGGGTGCGGCTGCTTGGTTGGCGCGACGATGTGCCCGCACTGTTCGCGGCCTGCGATATTGCTGTCTGTCCGTCGCGGCATGAGCCGCTGGGTAATGTCATCCTGGAGGCGTGGGCGCATCGGCGACCGGTCGTGGCGGCAGCGAGTGCCGGCCCGGCGGCTCTGATCCACAGCGGGCAGACGGGGTTGCTGGTGCCGGCGGATGACGTTGCCTCTCTGGCCGGAGCCCTGAGGCGCCTGATCGACGACCTGTCCCTCCGCTCGCGCTTGGCCGAGGCGGGGCGCGCTGCCTACGATGCTAGCTTCACCGAAGATGCGGTGGTGCGGCGCTATGTCGAGTTCTTTCAGGCTGTGACCCGCTGATGTGTGGCATTGCCGGCATGATGACGATAGGGCGGGAGGGGCCTTCCGCCGAGCTCCTGCAGAGACTGGCCGAGGCCCTGGGTCATCGCGGCCCCGACGGGCGCGGCTTCCATCGCAGCGGCAATGTAGGAATGGTTCAGACGCGCCTGGCGATCATCGATCTGCAGACCGGCGACCAGCCGCTGCGTGAGCCGGGTGGCGCGGCGCTGATCGCGAATGGTGAGATCTATAACTACGTCGAGCTGCGTGAGCAGATGCGCGGCGTCAAGTTCGCGACCCAGTCCGATTGCGAGCCGCCGCTGCTGCTCTACCGCCGGCACGGTCTCGACTTCGTCAACCATCTGCGCGGCATGTATACGATCGCGCTGCACGATCCTGACGAGGAACGGCTCGTGCTGGCTCGCGATCCGTTCGGCATCAAGCCGCTGTACTACGTCGAGACGCCGCAGGGTGTCGCCTTCGCCTCGGAGCCCGGCGCCCTGCTGGCCGCCGGGCTCGTTGCCCGCACCCTTGACCCATCCAAGCGTACCGAGCTGCTGGAACTGCAATTCACCACTCGGGCGGAGACGGTCTTCTACGGTGTGCGCCGGCTGCTGCCCGGTGAGATCATCGTGGTGTCCGACGGAAAGATTATCGAACGGCGGCGACGTGCCGCGTTGCCGCCCGGCGGACCCGAGAGCTGCTCGCCGGAGGAAGCGCTGTCGAGGCTCGACGCCGTCCTCGAGGATAGCGTCAAGGTGCATCAGCGCTCGGATGTGCCCTACGGCATGTTCCTGTCCGGGGGAATCGATTCATCGGTGGTCCTGGCGCAGATGGCAAGGCTCAATCCGCGCCCGGTCATGGCGTTTACCGCCTATTTCCCGGACACGCCCGTCGCGGACGAGCGCGGCGCGGCCCAGGCCGTAGCTCAGGCAGTGCGGGCGGAGCATATCGAAGTGCCGATAACTGTGGGCGATTTCTGGCGGGAACTGCCGCGGATTGCCGCCGCTATGGACGATCCGGCCGCCGACTATGCCTGCGTCCCGACTTTTATCCTAGCGGCGAAAGCACATGAGGCGGGGCTGAAGGTGATCCTCTCCGGCGAGGGCGGGGACGAGATGTTCGGCGGCTACGGCCGCTACCGCAGCGCCCTGCGGCCGTGGTGGCTTGGCGGGCGCATTATGCGCCGCCGCGGAAGCTTCGACGGGCTCAGTATCCTGCGCGAGCGCGCCACAGGCTGGCGTGACGGCATCGAGGCCGCCGAGATCACCGAGCGGACCGAGGGACGAACGCGCCTTCAGGTCGCTCAAGCCGTCGACTGTGCGGACTGGCTGCCCAATGACCTGCTGACCAAGCTCGATCGCTGCCTGATGGCCCACGGTGTCGAGGGACGCACGCCGTTCCTCGACCCCGTCGTCGCCAATTTCGCCTACCGCCTCCCCGACAAGTTCAAGGTGCGCGGGCGGCAAGGCAAGTATCTCCTGCGCCAATGGCTGGGGCGTGCCCTGCCGGCGGCACTGAGCAACGCTCCCAAGCGCGGTTTTACCGTGCCAGTTGCAGCCTGGCTAATCGCCGAAGGCAAACGGCTGGGGCCGCTTGTGGCTGCCCAGCCGGGGGTCGCGGAGATCGCCGATTCTGCTGCAGTGCAGAAGGTGTTTACTAGCGCCGACAAGCACGGCGGCTTCGCAGCATGGGTTCTACTTTTCTATGCGTTGTGGCATGGGCGTCATATCGTCGGCCAGGTGCCACAAGGTGACGTATTCGACTGTTTGACTACACGGTGACGTATGACTGACCGCTTGATCATCCGCCAGCCTGACGATTGGCATGTTCACTTGCGCGATGGCGCCATGCTTGGGACGGTAGTCAGCTACACGGCGCGACAATTCGCACGCGCCATCGTCATGCCTAACCTGGTTCCGCCCATCACGCGGGTGGACGAGGCGGCCAGCTATCGCGACCGTATCCGCAAGGCTCTGCCGGCCGGCAGCCAGTTCACGCCACTGATGACCTGTTATCTGACCGACGGCGCCGATCCCACCGAGATTGAGAAGGGATACACAACGAAAGTGTGGGCAGCGGCGAAGTTATATCCCGCCCATGCTACGACCAACTCCGCGCATGGCGTTACCGACCTCAAGAAGGTACGCACGGCCCTTGAGCGAATGCAGCGCATCGGCATGCCGCTCTTGCTGCACGGCGAAGTAACCGATCCCGGGATCGACATCTTCGACCGCGAGAATGTGTTCATCGACAAGGTGCTCACTGCGCTCCTCGACGATTTTCCAGATCTGAAGATTGTGATGGAGCACATCACGACCGCTGAGGCGGTGGATTTCGTCATGAGTGCGGGCGCCAGTCTCGCCGCAACGATCACACCCCATCACCTGATGATCAACCGCAACCACATGCTGGTCGGCGGTATCCGGCCGCATTTCTACTGCCTACCAGTCGCCAAGCGTGAACGTCATCGCCAGGCGCTGAGGAGGGCCGCGATCTCCGGCAGCCCGAAATTCTTCCTTGGCACGGATTCCGCGCCGCACGCCATGCACACGAAGGAAAATGATTGCGGTTGCGCCGGCATCTTCAACGCGCCTTTTGCGATCGAGGCCTATGCGCAGGTTTTCGAGGAGGAAGGTGCGCTCGACCGGTTTGAAGGCTTCGCCTCGCTGCACGGGCCCTCGTTCTACGGCCTGCCCGCCAACGAACGCTGTGCGGTTCTGGAACGCGGTGCCGCACCGGTTCCGGCCACGCTTGGCAGCGGCAAGGAGAGCGTTGTGCCCTTTCTCGCCGGCACGACGCCGGCGTGGCGCTTCGTCGGCCTCGCCGATGCAGACCTGAGCGAGGCGCGCCGGCAAGGTTGAGGGCGCGGAAACCAGCTCTATCGGCCGATTGACTTCCTGGCTTGCGCCCGTAAATTGCCCGCACACGTATGATCGGCCGGTTCGGCATTGGGCGCGGGAGCCTTCCTTGATCGATCCCTTAGTCGTCGAAAAGCTCATCGATGCGGCGTTGGCAGAGGATATCGGCTTTGTCGACCTGACGACGGAGCTGGTCATCCCAGCCGAGGCTCGGGCGGATTTCCTCATCAATACGCGCCAGGACATTGTCGTCGCCGGCATGGATATCGCCGCGCAGGTGTTCCGCCGCCGCGTCCCGGAGGCCAGATTCGAGACCAAGGTGAAGGATGGCGAGCGCGCTTCGGCCAAGGCCGCGCTGGCCGGCGTCACGGGACCTGCCCGCGGCTTGCTAACTGCGGAGCGTACAGCGCTCAATATCCTGCAGCATCTGTCCGGCATTGCCACGCAGACAGCCAAGTACGTCGACCTGATCAAGCACACTAAGGCGGTACTGATCGACACGCGCAAGACCCATCCGGGCCTGCGCGCGGTGGAGAAGCA
>VGEI01000038.1 GCA_016869415.1 Alphaproteobacteria bacterium | reverse complement strand
CACCGACAGTCTTGATGAACTGCGCGACACGGTGTCCAAGAAGGGCGCCAAGTAGGCCATCGCGAGCTTGCCTATGGCCGACGCCGCCCCGGCGCCGCTACGCGCCGGCCCAATCTCCTATGACGACTTCGAACGTGTCGATATCCGCGTCGGCACGGTGATTGCGGCCGAACCGTTTCCCGAAGCGCGCAAGCCGGCGATCAAGCTGCAGATCGACTTCGGTGCGCCACTCGGCATCAAGAAGAGTTCGGCCCAGCTCACCGTGCACTACACGCCCGAATCGCTGGTCGGCCGCCAGGTTGTCGCCGTGGTCAACTTCGCGCCGCGCCAGATCGGTAAATTCATGTCCGAGGTTCTGGTGCTCGGCGTTCCCGACGTCAGCGGCGCCGTGGTCTTGCTGCGCCCCGACCTCACGGTGCCGAACGCCGGCAAGATGTTCTGAGCATGGCCGCCAACAGCTTCCATGTGGCCGTGATGCCCGGCGACGGCATCGGCGTCGAGGTGATGGAGGCGGCCCTCGCCGTGCTCGACGCAGCCGAGCGCCGGCACGGCTTTGCCACCAAGCGCCAGGCGGCGCCGGGCGGGGCGCTGCTCTACAAAGAAACCGGCAGCGCCCTGCCGGAGGAAAGTTTCAAGGTCGCCCAAGCCGCTGATGCCATTCTGTTCGGCGCCATGGGTTGGCCCGATATCCGCTATCCCGACGGTACCGAGATCGCGCCGCAGCTCGACCTGCGTTTCCGCTTGAAGCTCTATGCGGGTGTGCGGCCGATCCGCGCCATCCCCGGCGTGCCTACGGCGCTTGCCGATCCGCGCGCCCGTGACATTGACCTGGTCATCCTCAGGGAGTCGACCGAAGGCCTGTTCGCCTCGCGTGACAAGGGCGTCATCGAGGATGACCGCGTGGCGCGCGACACCATGGTGATTACCCGCGAGGTGACCGAGCGCCTGTCGCGCTTTGCCTTCCGCCTGGCGCAGCGACGCGCCAAGAAGCGCGGCCGCAAGGGCGCGGTGACGCTGGTCGACAAGTCGAACGTCTTCCGCTCCTTCGCCTTTATGCGCAAGGTCTTCTATGAGGTGGCGCCGGAGTTCCCCGGCGTCACGGCCGGCCATCACTATGTAGATGCCATGGCCCTGGATCTGGTGCGCCGGCCCTGGGATTTCGACATATTGCCGACCGAGAACATGTTCGGCGACATCCTCTCCGATCTCGGCGCCGGGCTGATCGGCGGCATGGGCTTCGCGCCCAGCGCCGATGCCGGTGACGAGCACGCTCTGTTCCAGCCCAGCCACGGCACGGCGCCGGACATCGCCGGCAGGGGCGTCGCCAACCCCACGGCCATGATCCTCTCGGCGGCGATGATGCTCGATTGGCTGGGCGAGCGCTCCGGCAGCCAGGCTTGCAGTGACGCGGCGAGCGAGATCGAGGCGGCGGTCGACCGCGTCTTCGCCGAGAAACAGGTGAAGTCCTTCGACATCGGCGGGCGCAGCGGCACAGCCGACATCGCCAAGGCGGTTATTGCCAGCTTGGGGAAGAAGAGCTGATCCGTCTTGCGCGCACGCGGCGGCGTGAGCGGCTCAGATTAGGCGGCAAACGGGTTCAGCTTCTTGAAGAACGCCGAGACGCGGTGGCGGGTCAGCTCACGGTCGACCGTCGCCTGGTCGATGACCCAGTTGAGCTGGATGGCGCGGCGCGGGCCCTCGAAGGGTTCGTGGCCGTGCCAGGAATTCTTCGAGCGGCGGAAGGCGAGGAGCGTGCCGCCGTAGGGGCTGATCTCCTCGGCGTAATCGTCGAGCCGGTCGGGGCGGCGCAGGATACGCAGCCTGCCGCCATCCGCATCCCAGGACTGGTTGAAGTAGATCAGCACGGTGATGATCTTGCTCTCGGTGTCCGTGTGAATCGTGCCGTCCCTGGCGCGCGTGCGGGCGCGCACCGTGATCATGGTCGGCCGGCCGGTTAGATCGAGCTTGAACTTCTCCTCGACGGCCCGGCGGAAGGGCTCGGCCTCGAGTTCCGCGAGGAAGCGCTGGAAACGCGTAGAGCAGTCGAGCGTCGACGGTGGGAGGGAGCCCGGCTTGTCGATAGCCGGATAGGCGGCGACGATCTCGCTGAAGGCCTGCGGCTTCACGAAGCCGGGAACGACGACGTAATCGTAGGGCTGGCGCTTGAGCGGCGTGATGCGGAAGGCGTCGAGGTCGAGATCACTCATGACCCGGTCTTATAGCACCCGGCCGGGCTGGCGTTCACCCTTCTTGGCGCTTCAGCTCAGCGAGACGCCGAACTTCTCCTGGAGCGCGCGCTGGCCTTTCGGCGTGATGGTCACGGCGCGCGTGCCCTCGACGCCGCGGATCCATCCGGAAGACAGGCAGTGGGTACGCAGCACCGCGCCGACGACACCCGCAAGGTGCGGCCGGCGTTCGCTCCAGTCGAGGCAGGGCCGGCAGAGGACACGCTTGGTGGTGCCGGCGCTCTTCTCGAGATTGGCGCCGAGCCGGGCAAAGAAAGCGATGCCGCTGTCGGTCACCAGCCCGCCGTCGGTGGCGAGCTCGACGTGGCCGGCGGCGATCAGAGCGTCGGCCAGCGCCACGCCGAGCCGTCCGGCCAGGTGGTCGTAGCAGGTGCGGGCGTAGCGTAGCGCCGCGTCTCGCGGTCCGGTCACCAGGCGGCGCGGCGCCGTGTCGGGGCGGCCGGCCGCCACCTGCATGATGCCTTCGAGCATCTGGGCCACGGCGGGCGATGCCAGGCGGTGGTAGCGGTGACGGCCCTGCTTCTCGACCGCCAGCAGCTCGGCCTGGGTGAGGCGGTTGAGATGGCCGCTCGCTGTCTGTGGTGAAATGCCGGCCACTTGCGCCAACTCGGTCGCGGTCAAGGCGCGGCCATCGATGAGGGCGTTGAGCATGCTCCAGCGCGCCGGATCGCCCGCCAGCGCGGCAATCTCCGCAAAACTCGTGTTGCTGACCATGGGGTCCCCGCTCCGGCAACCGTCGCAAGCCATGGTCTTACCCTAGGTCCGGCGAGCGGCACGATGCTTCGGTCCTGACCGTAACATCGATACGGCGGGCGGTCGCAGAGTAACGGCCATGGAAAACCTGATGATTCTCCTCGACCGTGCCGCTGGCGTCCGCGGCGGCCGGCACGATCTCTCGGCGCTCAAGGACCGCCTGGCGCAGTGGTGGCAGAATTACCTCACCCGCCGCGCCCTCCGCGAGCTCGATCCGCGGCTGCTGCGCGACGTCGGTCTGACAGCGGAGCAGCAGCGGCGCGAGAGTGCGCGACGCTTCTTCGAGTAGGCTTCTTCAGACCGGCAGCTTGATACGCGCGCGCAAGCCGCCGAGCGGCGAGTTGTCGAGCTGGATGCTGCCGCCGTGGCCAGAGACCACATCGCGTGCGATGGTCAGCCCGAGGCCCACCCCGCCGGTCTGCGGGTTGCGCGAGGGGTCGAGGCGGAAGAACGGCTTGAAGACGTCTTCGCGTGCCTCTGCCGGGATGCCGGGACCGTCGTCGTCGATGACGATCTCGACCGCCCGACCGCGCTTTTCCGCGGTGATCGCCACCTGAGCGGCGTGGCGCAGGGCATTGGCGATCAGGTTGTTGAGGCTGCGCTTCATGGCATGTGGCCGCAGCGGCAGGGTGAGGTCGCCCCCGGCATCCAGCGCCACGGAATTGCCCTCGCGCCGCGCTGCGGTTACCAGCTCGTCGAGCATCTTGCCGATGTCCGTCGGCTCGGGCTGCTCCTCGCCCTCGCCTCGCACGAAGGCGAGGTAGCTTTCGACCATGCGCGCCATGTCGGCGACGTCGGACTTCAGGCCGGCGACCGAAGGGGCGTCACCCAGCATGGCCAGCTCGAGCTTCATGCGGGTGAGCGGCGTGCGCAGGTCGTGGCTGACGCCGGCGAGCATCTCCGTGCGCTGGGCGATGAACCTCCGGATGCGCTCGCGCATGATGATGAACGCGGCGGCCGCCCGCCGCACTTCCGTGGCGCCGTAGGGCTTGAAGTCCGGCACGTCGCGCCCCTTGCCGAACTCCTCGGCCGCTGCGGCCAGCTGCTCGATCGGCCGTACCTGGTTGCGCATGAAGATCGAGGCGACGGCGAACAGGATGAGCGAGGAGCCGACCATCCACAGCACGAACACGTAGGTATTCGTGGTAAACAGGCGCTCGCGCGGCACGCGCACGGCCAGCACGCCGTTGGACAGTTGGATGTCGATCTGTACGTCGCGCTCGTGGCCCCAGACGTCGAGATGGTAGGGCCGCCGCACGCGCTCGTTGAGGGCGTTGACCAGCAGCCGTTCGAGGATGCCCGTGCCCACACCCGGATGGCGATTCGTCAGGATGGCGCCGTCTTCGATGACGAACTGCAGGCTGTTGAGCTCGCCGGAAACCGTCGTAATCCAGTAGCGGCTCTCCGGATCCGGGTAGCGGGCCATGACCTGAACGACGGTGCCGATCTCGCCGGCCACGGCGTTCGACAGGCGCCTTGTGACCGTCTCCCAGACGCGGTCGTAGAACACATAGGCGGCGACCAGCTGCACGACGACCAGAGGCACGATCAGGATGGTGATCGCGCGTCCGAACAGGCTGTGCGGCAGGTGCTGCTTGATGGAGAAGGGCATGGCTCAGCCCAAGCGTAGCATGTAGCCGGCCCCGCGCACCGTCTGCAGATAGCGGGGCTGGCGGGGATCGGCTTCGACCTTGCGCCGCAGCCGCGTCATCTGGACGTCGACCGTGCGCTCGTTGCCGGAGATCCGCGAGCGCTGCAGCAGATCGGCGCGGTTGATCGCCGTGCCAGCGCCTTCCGCCAGAACCTTGAGCAGCGAGGCTTCCGCGGCGGTCAGGCGAACAACCGTTTCCGCGCCATCGACGCTACGCAGCAATTCTTCCCTCACGAGATGAAAGCGGAAAGGCCCGAAGCGGATATCCGGGGCTGCTTCGACAGGCGGCGGTGGCGCGCGTCGCAGGATGGCGCGGATGCGCAGCAGCAGCTCATCCGGCTCGAAAGGCTTGGCGAGGTAGTCGTCGGCGCCGCCGGCGAGGCCGGCGATCCGGTCATGCGATTCGGCGCGCGCCGTGAGCAGCAGGATAGGGACGCTGTTGCTCTGCCGCAGCCGCTTGGTGAAGTCGATGCCGGTCTCGCCCGGCATCATCACGTCGAGGACGAGGAGGTCGAAAGCCAGCGATCTGAGCTTCGCTTCGGCATCGCCGCTATGGGCCGCCGTGGTCACGCGGAAGCCGCGCTCCGACAGAAACTTGCGCAATAGCTCGCGCAGCCGGGAATCGTCGTCGACCACCAGGATATGCGGGCCATCGCTCATTCCGCTCGACCCTAGCGCAGGCGCCTCGGGCCGGAAAGCCGGGGCCCGCTGGCGGTGAAGCGTTCACGATCATCGGGGTTGATCAGGCCGGCCAGCACGCGGCGAAAGGCGCTGACGGCTGCCGGCCCGGCCTCGCGGTAGGCGGCGCCCACCCGGGCGCGCTGGGGCTCCGAGAGGCGTTGCTCCAGCGACTGGCCGGCGCTCGTGAGGAAGAGCCGCCGCTCGCGCCGGTCGGTTGCCCCCGGCCGCTGCTCGACATAGCCCTCGCGCATCAGCTGGCTCAGCACCCGGTTCAGGCTCTGCTTTGTGATGCGCAGGATGTTGAGCAGGTCGCCGACCGTCATGCCGGGGTTGCGGCCGATGAAGTGCACGGTCCGGTGATGGGCCCGTCCCATGCCCAGCGGCGCCAGGATGCGGTCCGGGTCGGCGGTGAAATCGCGATAGGCGAAGAACATCAGCTCGATGCCCTGGCGGATCTCCTCATCGCGGAAGGATGCAGCGGACAGGGTGGCGGATTTACGGCGCATGGCCGGCCTCATGCCGTTAACCGTCCCATGCCAAAAGCGCAGGGCGGGTAATTATGTCAGTAGTGTTGACATATATCGCGCAAAAGTGTTTCTTTGCGCAAGCCCGCTCGCGGAATAAAGTTACCAGCTTTTTGGCGAGGCTCGGGGACACGAGAAACCAGGCGAGAGACGACATGGCTGCCCAAACCTTCGATGATCGCGACGGCTGGATCTGGATGAACGGCAAGCTGGTGCCGTGGCGCGAGGCCAAGGTCCATGTCCTGACCCATGCTCTGCATTACGCCAGCGCCGTATTCGAAGGCGAGCGGGCGTATGGCGGGAAGGTCTTCAAGCTGCGCGAACACAATCAGCGGCTGATCGATTCCGGCAAGATGCTGGGATTTGACGTGCCCTACACGGTCGAGCAGCTCGACGCCGCGACCAACGAAACCCTCAAGGCCAACAACATCGTCGACGGCTATGTGCGGCCGATCGCCTGGCGCGGCTCTGAGCAGATGGGTGTGGCGGCGCAGACCACCAAGATCAACGTCGCCATCGCCACATGGGAATGGCCGGCCTATTTCTCGCCCGAGGCGAAGCTCAAAGGCATCAAGCTCTGCATGTCGAAATGGCGGCGCCCCGATCCCGCCACCATCCCGGCCAAGGCGAAGGCCACCGGTCTCTACATGATCTGTACGCTGTCCAAGCACGACGCCGAGGCCAATGGCTTTGCCGATGCACTGATGCTCGACTGGCGCGGCCAGATCGCCGAAGCCACGGGCGCCAACGTCTTCTTCGTCATCAATGGCGAGATCCACACGCCCAAGCCCGACTGTTTCCTCGACGGCATCACCCGCCGTTCGGTGATCGATCTGGCGCGCAAGCGCCAATACAAAGTCGTCGAGCGGGCGATGCAGCCCGACGACATGGGCAAGGCGACGGAGTGCTTCCTCACCGGCACCGCCGCCGAGGTGACCCCGGTCGCCTCGATCGCCGACTACAAATTCGCGCCCGGCGCCATCACCAAGAATCTGATGGAAGACTACGACAAGGCCGTGCGCGCCTAAGCTGGCTCCGGGGTGTGATCGAGCTCTTCACCGTCGGTCACTCGAATCATCCGATCGGCTATTTCCTCGGCCTGCTGCAGCGCCACGGCATCACGGCGCTGGCCGATGTGCGCTCGCTGCCCTATTCGCGGCGGCATCCACAGTTCCGCCGCGAGGCCCTGGCAGAGAGCCTGAAGGACGCCGATATCGCCTACGTGTTCCTCGGCGAGGAGCTGGGCGGCAAGCGGGAAGGCGGTCTGATCGAAGCGGCGAAAGCACCGGCCTTCCGCGCGGGCCTGGAACGGTTACGCGAGGGCGCGCAACGCTATCGCGTCGCCTTCATGTGCGCCGAGCGCGAGCCGCTCGATTGTCATCGCACCGTGCTGGTGGCCAGGCATCTGCGCGCACCCGACGTAGCCATCCGCCATATCCTGGCCAACGGCACGCTGGAGGATCATGACTCGGTCGAACGCCGCCTGGTCGAGAGCGAGAAGACGGCACCGCCGCCATTGATGGCGGATGAGCAGGCGTGGCACGAGGCGGTCGAGCGCGCCTATGATGTCCGTAGCCGGGCGTGGACCGCTACTTCTTGACCCAGCGCGCCGCCGCCTTGTCGTCGCGGGATTCGGCGGCGACCCACTGGGCGCCCTTGTCGGTGTCCTCGAGCTTCCAGAACGGCGCCTTGGTCTTCAGCCAGTCGATCAGGAAGTGGCAGGCCTCGAAGGCGGCCTCGCGGTGCGCCGAGGCGGTGATCACCAGCACGATCTGCTCACCCGGCTCCAGACGGCCGTAGCGATGGATGATCAGCGAGCCGGCGAGCGGCCAGCGGCGCAGCGCTTCGGCCTCGATTTCGCCCAGCTGCTTCTCGGTCATGCCGGGGTAGTGCTCGAGAGTCATGGCGCCGATTTTCGCATCGCCTGCCATGTCGCGGACGAGTCCGACGAAGCTGACGACACCGCCAATCTCGTGGCGGCCCTGGGTCAACGCCTTGAGCTCGGCGCCGACGTCGAAATCTTCGCGCTGCACGCGGATCATGGTCAGCCGCCCGTGACCGGTGGGAAGATGGCCACCTCGTCGCCGGCAGCGACCGGATGGTCGGCCTGAACGTAGGTCTGGTTCACGGCGACACGCACAACGTCGAGGTTCTTCAGCGCCTCGGCGTGGCCGGGCGAGCGGGTCTTCAGCCACGCCAGCAGGCCGCGCACGTCGCGCACGTCGGGCGGCGGCGTGAGACTCTCCTCGGCGGAGCCGACGCGCGTGCGCAGCCAGGCAAACCAGAGAATCTTCATACGCCGACCTCGCTGAAGGGCAGGAAGTCGACCATGGTGCCCGAGGCTACATGGGTCACCTCTTCGGGCAGTTCAATCAGGCCGTCAGACTCGACCAGCGAGGTGAGGATGCCCGCACCATCGCGCGGGAAGCGCTTGGCCATCGGTATGCCGTCGGGGCCAGGCAGCAGCCGGGCGCGCAGCCACTCGCGGCGCCCCTCTTTCTTCCTGGTGTCGAAATCGGCGCGCACGCGGAATGTCTTCGGCTCGATATCGGTGGCGCCGCCGAGCCGCAGCAGGACGGGCCGGGCGAAGCGCAGGAAGGTGACCATCATGGCGACCGGGTTGCCCGGAAGGCCGACGAAGGGCGAGCCCTTGACGTGGCCGAGCGCGACCGGCCGGCCGGGACGGATCGCGAGCCGCCAGAAATGAATCGAGCCGAGGGATTCGACGGCGGCGCGCACATGGTCCTCGTCACCGGTCGACATGCCGCCTGAGGTGATGACGGCGTCACAGGTCACCGCGGCGTTGGTCAAGGTCTGGCGGATCTGGTCGCGGCGGTCCGGCACGATGCCGAAATCCTTGACCTCGCAGCCGAGCTGGTCGAGGAGCGCGCGCAGCACGTAGCGGTTGGCGTCGTAAACGGCGCCGGGCGGCGTCTGTTCGCCCGGTTCGCGCAGCTCGTCGCCGGTCGAGAAGACTCCGACCTTGAGGGTATTGTAGACCGAGAGCTCGGCGGCACCGACTGAAGCCGCGAGGCCGATATCCTGGGGCCGCAGCCGCTGTCCCTTGCGCAGGATAACCGCCCCCGCCTTGACGTCCTCGCCGGCCCTGCGGCGGTTGGCGCCGCGCTTGATACCCGGCGGCAGCACGATCTCGGCGCCGTCGACCCGCACATCCTCTTGCATGAACAGCGTGTCGGGCCCCTTGGGCATCGGCGCGCCGGTAAAGATGCGCACCGCCGTGCCGCGCTCCACTGCTTCCTCCAGTGCCTGACCGGCGGCGACCCGGCCGGCGACGCGCAGGCGCGTCTCGCCCTCGGCCGCGAGATCGTCGAAGAACACGGCATAGCCGTCGACGGCGGCATTGTCGTGCGGCGGCACGTCGCGCGGCGCCACCAGGTCCTCGGCCAGGGTACGGCCGCGGGCCGCGGTCAGCGGCACCCTCTCGGGCGTGGCTACGGGCGCCACCCGCTCGGCCAGGATGCGGATCGCCTCGGCCGCCCTCATCAGCTCGCCGCCGAAGGCAAAGCAGTCGTCGGAGAGTTGCGCCATCCTAGTCCCCGGCGGCGCGCCGCGGAGTGCGTGCGAGACCGCAATGCGCGACGACGAAATCGGCAATCGCCGATACGTTGTTGAGATCGATCAGAGGGACCTTGAGCCCTGGGATCGGTGCGTCGCTGGCCACGGCGACGACATAGCGGTCCTCGGCCGCTAGCAGCGGCTTGCCGAGCGCCGGGCGGTGGACCTCCAGCTTGTCGTGGGCGTGCGCCTTGTAGCCCTCGATGAGGACCAGGTCGACGGGCGAGAGGCGCGCCACCAGCTCCCCGACGGTCGGCTCCGGCGCGCCGCGCAGCTCGTGCATCAGGGCGAAACGATTCGCCGAGGAGATGAGCACTTCGCTCGCCCCGGCGATGCGATGCTCGTAGGAGTCCTTGCCGGGCCGGTCGACGTCGAAATTGTGGTGGGCGTGCTTGAGCGTCGACACGCTATGTCCGCGGCGCACGAGTTCCGGGATGAGCTTGACGAGCAGCGACGTCTTGCCGCTGCCGCTCCAGCCGGCGAGGCCGAGGATCTTCATCTATCCGACGCGGCGCGGCGCTGCCGGCCCGAGCGGGCGCTTCTCACCCTTGACCGCCTCCGGCTTGTCGTCACCCATGTGCTTGAGCCCGGCGATCAGGTAGTCCCAGCCGGTGATCAGGGTCAGGACGGCCGCGGCCCATAGCCCGACATCGCCAATCAGAGTGACCGGCAGGAAGGCCGTCGGCTGGGCATCGCCGACGATCAGAAAGCCCAGCGCCGTCATCTGGATGCCGGTCTTCCATTTGGCAAGGCCGCTGACCGGGAGGCCGATGCGGATCTCCGCCAGGAATTCGCGCAAACCCGAGACCAGAACCTCGCGGCAGAGAATGACCAGTGCCGGCAGAACCAGAATGCCGGCGATGCGGTCGGTGGCCACGAGCAACAGAATGGTTGCGGCCACCAGCAGTTTGTCGGCGATCGGGTCGAAGATGCGCCCGAGCTTCGACTGCTGCTTCCAGGCGCGCGCCAGGTAGCCATCGAGATAGTCCGTCACCGCGGCGGCCGTGTAGACGGCGCAAGCGATGTAACGGACCCAGTCGCCCTCGGCGTAGAACAACGCGGTCAGCACCGGGATCGCGACGATGCGCGACAGGGTGAGGACCATGGGCAAGCTGTTGATCATCAGGGTAATTTCAGGGAAAGCCGAGCCTTCATCCGTCGTCTGGCTGCGATTTTAGCCGCCGCCGTGGAAATGATCATAAATCTTTTTTGCCACGGCCTTGCTGATCCCGGCGGCCCCTTCGAGGTCCGCCAGACCGGCGCGGGCAACAGCCTGGCCGGAGCCGAAATGCAGCAGCAGCGCCTTCTTACGGCGCGGCCCGATGCCGCCGATCTCATCGAGCGGTGAACGGGCGATGGCGGCGGAACGCCGCTGGCGGTGGCCGCCGATGGCGAAGCGGTGGGCTTCGTCACGCAGCCGCTGCAGAAAATAGAGCACCGGGTCGCGCGGCTCGAGCTGGAACGGCTCCCGGTCGGGCATGAAGAAGCGCTCGCGGCCCGCATCACGGTCAGGCCCCTTGGCAATGCCGACCAGAGGGATGTCGTTCAGCCCGAGCTCGGCGAAGACGTCCAGCGCCACGCTCAGCTGCCCTTGGCCGCCGTCGATCAGCACGAGGTCTGGCCAGGTCTCGGCACTGCGGCTGGGATCCTCGCGCAGCGCGCGCCCGAAGCGCCGGGTCAGCACCTCGCGCAGCATGGCGTAATCGTCGCCTTCGGCCAAGCCGGGCGGGCGGCCTTCCGCAAGCGCTGCTTCTGCGGAGCCGCGAATGTTGAACTTGCGGTACTGGTTCTTGGCAAAGCCCTCCGGGCCGGCGACGATCATGGCGCCCAGCGCCTGCGCCCCGCCGATATGCGAGTTGTCATAGACCTCGATGCGATGTGGCGGAGCCTCGAGGCCGAAAACCCGGGCAACGCCCTCCAGATGCTGCGCCTGGGCACCACCCTCGGCCATGCGGCGTGCCAGAGCCTCGCGGGCATTGGCCAGAGCGTGCTCGACCGGTTTGCGCTTGTCACCGCGCTCCGGTGCCTCGATGCGCACGCGGTAGCCGGCCTTCTCCGACAGCGTCTCGCCCAGCAGCTCACGGTCGGCGATATCGGCGGATAGCAGCACCAGCTTCGGCGGCAGACGCTCCGTGTAGAACTGACCGACGAAGGCGTTGAGAACCTCGACCACATCCTGCTGCTTGTCGTGCCTGGGGAAATAGGCGCGGTTGCCGTAGTTGAAGCCGCCACGGAAGAAGAAGACCTGGACACCGGTGAAGCCCCCCTCGCTATGGGCGGCGATGACATCGGCGTCGCCGATTGCCAGGAGGTTGATGTCTTGGCGCGACTGGATGGCGGTCAGGGCGCGGATGCGGTCGCGGAACAGGGCTGCGGCTTCGTAGTCCCGAGCGTCGCTGGCCGCCTGCATTTTCTCGGCGAACTGGGCTTGGATGGCGCGCGAGCGTCCGGCCAGGAATTCCTTCGCCTCCTTCATTAGACCGGCGTAGTCGTCGGCGCTGATGCGGTCGACGCAGGGCGCCGAGCAGCGCTTGATCTGATAGAGCAGGCAGGGCCGTGTGCGGTTGCTGAACACGGTATCGGCGCAGGAACGCAGCAGGAAGCCGCGTTGCAGGGCGGTGAGGGTCTGGTTGACAGCGCCGGCGGAGGCGAAGGGGCCGTAGTAGCTGGCCTTGCGATCGCGTGCACCCCGGTGTTTGGCGATCTGGGGATAGGGGTGATCCTCGAACAGCGCGACATAGGGGAAGGACTTGTCGTCGCGCAGAAGCACGTTGTAGCGCGGCATCAGCCGCTTGATCAGGTTGATCTCGAGAAGCAGCGCTTCGGCCTCGGTATGGGTCGTCACCACCTCCAGCGTGCGCGTCTCGGCGACCATGCGCTGCAGGCGGATCGGCAGGCGGCTGAACTGGGTGTAAGCAAGGACACGGCGCTTGAGGCTGCGCGCCTTGCCGACATAAAGCGCGCTGCCGTCTTCTGCCAGCATGCGGTACACACCGGGACCAGGCGGCAGGGTGATGAGCGCCGCGCGAATGACGGCGACACCCGCCGCACCCGGCCCCGTGGTCGGAGGGGCGTCGTCCACAAGCGGTACGCCCTCGTCGCGATCAGGCGCGTCAGCAGCGCTCATATTTATCCACTTCTCCACAACCAGTAGCCGATGTTTCCGGGTTCGGCGTTTTGGACTTGCGGTGTGTTGCCGGCAGCACGCTGGCTGTGTCGGCACCGCCACGATATCCACCGAAATTGGGGGTAACTTTTTTCATAACCCTCAGGCGAGCACCGCGGAAGCCCCGATATAGCGTATTGTTTTGACATCGCCCAAAAAAAGGCAGCCCGTTAACCTTCTGATTTCTCCGCGAAATGCTGCGAAATCTGGGCATCCGCCGGTCAAGTTTCTGCAGAAATCGGCGCTTTCAGAGGGTCTTAGCCAAGCGGCCGGCGGTGTGCACAAGTGAGACACCCCCGGTTTCCCGGACCGGTGATACGGCGGCCACGCTATCCGAACTAGGTGCGGTGGCGCTCGACCTCAGCCCCGACACTCGTGGCATCGGGGTAGACATCGAGTTTTTCCACACGCACCCGCACGGTCCGCACCCGGCGGTTATCGAGACACAGCGCCGCGATGCGTTCGGCGAGCTGTTCGCAGAGCTCGACATGACCTTCGGCCACCAAGCGGCGGATGCCGGCAACGACCGTGTCGTAGCGGATGATCCGGTCGCGGCGGCCCGTGCGGCCGTCCGGCGCCACCAGGAGATCGGCGCGCGCCGCCAGGAGCTCGACATTCACCCGGACGCGCTGGTCGATCTGCTTCTCGCGCTTCCACACGCCGATGCGCGCCGCGAGCACCAGATCGCGGACCAGCACGCGATAGTAACCTGCCGGGGCGGGCTTACTCTTCCGCGGCATGGTGGTGGGTGGGCGAAGCCCAGTTGAGGTGCTGGCCGCCGTCGAGCGCGATCATCTGCCCAGTCATCGATCCCGCGGCCAGGATGAGACGCAGCGCCGCCACCAACTCCTCGAGCGCTGGACCGCGCTGCAGCGGCACCGACTGGACCTGGCGGGCGAATTGTTCGCTGCTTTGGCGCGGGCTGGGCAGGGTCGGGCCCGGGCCGATGGCATTGACGCGGACGCGCGGCGCCAAGGCGAGCGCCAGCGTCTGGGTCAGCGTCCACAGCCCCGCCTTGCTCAGCGTGTAGGAGACGAAATGCGGGGTTAGGTTCCACACCCGCTGGTCGACGAGGTTGACGATGACGCCGACGGAAGCGGCGGGCAGGCCCTTGGCCAGGGCCTGCGACAGGACAAAAGGTGCGCGCAGGTTGGTCTCGAGATGCGCGTCCCAGCTCTCGCGGGTGACGCTCAGGGCCTCGTCGCGCTCGAAGAGCGAGGCGTTGTTGACCAGCACCCCCAGCGGACCGAGCGCCTGCGCCGCGCTGGCAGCCAGGGCGGTGACGTCGGCTTCCTTCGCCAGGTCCGCGGCCAGCGGCACGGCCTTGCCCCCGGCCTTGATGATCTCGCCGGCCACCGCCTCGGCATCGCCGCGCGAGCGGTGATAGTGGAGTGCAACGGCATAGCCGTCTTCGGCCAGGGCCAGGGCCAGGGCGCGGCCGATGCGCTTGCCGGCTCCCGTGACTAGGGCGGTGCGGGGAATCGCCAAGGACTGAATTTCGTTCACGGGGGGCAGGATGGAGGAGGCCCGCTCGCCGTTCAAGCACGGCGCTGGGGCAGCAGCAGCCAGACGCCGCCCGCACAGGTCAACGCCGCGGTGGAGGCAAAGCCGACCGCATAGCTGCCGGTGACCGCCAGGATGAGGCTGAATATCGGAGGCAGGACCATGACCCCGCCGAAGGTGGCGAAATGGGAGCCGCCCGCGGCCTCGCTCACCCGGCCGGGGGCCAGGCGCGCGAGCTGGGCGAGGAAGACGCCGTTCCAGCCAGCGGCCGTCGCCCCAAAGGCCGCGCAGACCACGACGATCAGAGCGAAGGGCCAGTCCGGCGAGAGGAATGCCGTGACCAGCGCGAGGAGGGACATGCCGATGCCGAGTGCCGCGAGGAGGCGCACGGGATCGATGCCGCCGCGATCGGCCGTGAAGCCCCAGATGACGCGAGCGACGGCGCCCGAGGCCTGGCTGATCGCCAGCACGAAGCCGGCCAGCACGATGGCCATTGACAGCCGGTCGGCCAGATAGGTGACCAGGAAGGCGCTGAGGATGGTCTGCATCCCGGCATAGGCGAAGGAGATGATCGACAGGCGGCGCATCTCGGGGTCGCCGAGCACCAGGCGCAGCGCGCCGACGAAGTTGCTCAGGGCGAACAGCGACCGTGCCGGGTCGCGCTCGACATCCAGCCGGCGATGGAGCGGCTGGACCGCCAGGGCGATGGCCAGGCAGACCAGGGCAACGGCCAGCGCCGCTCCTTGCCAGCCGAGGGCGAGGGCCAGGGTCGGCAGGAGAAGGCCGGAGAGTCCCGTGCCGATCGGCACGCCCGTCTGCTTCGCCGAGAAAACCAGGTTCATCCAGGACGGCGGCGTGAGGCGCGCCAGGATGTGCGACGACGCCACGGGCGAGGGACCGTAGGCGAAACCGATGAGTAGCGCGCTGAGCACGGCGCTCCACACATGACCGAGTGCGCCCAAAGCGAGGCCGGAAGCGCAGAGCACCATGCAGCCCTGGCTGACGCGCACCGCGCCGAAGCGGGCAATGAAGCCCGAACAGGCAGCGCTCGAGAAAGCGCCGACCCCGTAGATGATGCCGACGTAGACGCCCACCAGATAGGTCGGCACGGCCAGCGCCGGCGCTGCAACCGGGGCGAGCACCGAGCCGGTGGTGCCCGACATCGAGGTCAGGATCTGTACCGCCAGCATGGCGACCAGGGCGGGAACTACCGGATGCATGTCTAAGGCTTCTCCGCGCCGGTCTGCGGTACGAGCATCCAGAGGCCGATGGCCAGGGTTAGAACCGACAGCGCGGTGAAGCTGACGGCGTAGCTGCCGGTTGCGGCCAGCAGCACGGTGAACAGCGCCGGGCCGGCGGTGACGCCGGTGAAAGCGGCGAAGCCGCCGGCCCCGGCCACCTGGCTGACCTGGCCGGCCGGCGAATGCCGGGCTATCTGGGCGACGAAGACCCCGTTCCATCCCACCGCCGTGAGGCCGAGCAGCGCGCCGACCGCGACGATGGCCGCCAGCGGCCAGTCGGGGGTGAACGAGACCAGCAGCCAGACGCTGAGCGTCATGCCGAGGCCGAGCCCGCCGAGCACCCGTCCGGGTGCCAGCCAACGGTCGGCCGCGACACCCCAGCCGATGCGTGCGGCCGTGGCGGCGGCCTGGGTGACGGTCAGCACCAGCCCGGCGATCACAAGCGAGAAGCCGATACGCTCGTTGAGATAGATGACCAGGTAGGTGCTGATATTGGTCTGCATCATCGAATAGGAGACCGACAGGATCACCAGGCGGCGCAGCGGCGGCGTTGCCCAGACGAGGCGCAAGGGTGCCACGAGCTGGGCCAGCGAGAAACGAGT
>VGEI01000037.1 GCA_016869415.1 Alphaproteobacteria bacterium | reverse complement strand
GGCCAGCTCGCTGGCGTAACGGGTCTGCGCCTCACCGTCGGCGCCGACATGGGCATAGCGCAGCACGGTCTGCGCCGAGCCGGCGCTGGCGAAGGTCAGGGTGCCGATAGCGACCGCACAGGCGGCGAGCATCGGCGTGAGCGATTTCATCGGTGTCACGGCGTTTCTCCCTCGTTTCGGCGCGCCGTTAAGGCGTCGCGCCGGAGACTGTGCTCTTTCTTAATTCTGAATGCAACATTCAGGATGACGCGGCAAAGCCCCTGAGTCATAAAGAAGTCGTCACGGAGGAAACATGAGCGACGTCCTGCCGGCGCGTATCGGCCTGGTCATGGGTGACCCCTGCGGTATCAGCCCGGAGCTGACGGCCCGCTTGCTGGCCATGCCGGAAACGGCGCAGCAGGCGGGCATTCTGGTGATCGGCGACCGTCGGGTGCTGGCCGAGGGCGAGACGGTTGCGAAGGTGTCGCTGACACTGCCCCTGGTGCGACGCGCGGAGGATGCGCGCTTGGCGCTCGGCCAGCCGGTGTTCCTCGATCTCGGGCATCTCGACCCGGCCTCCATCACGCTGCAGAAGGCTTCGGCACAAGGCGGCGGCTTCGCCATGACTAATTTCAAGCACGGGCTCGAGCTGGCTAGGCACGGCTTGGTCGACGCGTTGTGCTTCACCCCGTTCAATAAGACGGCGCTACGTCTTGCCGGCAACCCCTACGAAGACGAGCTGCAGCTCGCCGCCGATGTGCTTGGGCACAAGGGCGCCTACGGCGAGTTCAACGTGCTGGAAAAAATCTGGAACGCTAGAGTCACCTCGCATGTGCCGTTGGCCAGGGTCAGCTCGCTGATCACCGTCGAGCGCATCATCGACGCGTTGCGCCTGACCCACAACGCCATGCAGGCGGCGGGATTCGCGCGGCCCCGGATCGCCGTGGCCGCCCTCAACCCGCATGCCGGCGACAATGGTAATTTCGGGCGCGAGGAGATCGACGTCATCGGCCCGGCGGTCGAGAAGGCGAAGCAGATGCAGCTTGCCGTCGAGGGGCCGTTCCCCTCCGACACGGTCTATCTGCGGGCGCGCGACGGGAAGTTCGATGCCGTGCTCAGCATGTTCCACGACCAGGGGCAGATCGCCATCAAGCTCATGGGCTTCGACAAGGGCGTAACGGTGCTCGGCGGCCTGCCGATCCCGATCTGCACGCCGGCCCACGGTACGGCCTACGACATCGCCGGGCAGGGCATCGCCAATCCCGAGGCGACGCGTCAGGCCTTTCGCATCGCTTGCCGCATGGGAGCAGCGCGCCGGGCGAAGGCGGCCTAGCGCACGGCTCGGCTAAGCACCAGATAGCCGGCCGCCGCCGACAGCAGCGAGCCGACGATCACCCCGAGCCGCACGTCGGCGGCGTGCGCCGCGCTGTCATAGGCGAGCGTGCCGATGAACAGGCTCATGGTGAAGCCGATGCCGCAGAGAAGGGAGATTCCGTAGATCATCGGCCATGTGGCTCCGGCCGGCATTTCGGTCACGCGCAGCTTCACCAGCGCATAGATCGCGCCGAAAATGCCGATCTGCTTGCCGAGGAATAAGCCGAGAGCGACGCCCAGAGGCACGGCGGCGACGAGGCGCTCGGGACCGATTCCAGCAAACGACACGCCGGCATTGGCGAAGGCGAAGACCGGCAGGATGCCGAACGCCACCCAAGAATGCAGCGCGTGCTCGAGCTGGACCAGCGGCGAACTTTCGGCCGTGTCGCCGCGGAGCGGGATCGACAGTCCCAGCGCTACGCCGGCCAGCGTGGCGTGGACGCCCGACTTGAGCACACAGGTCCACAGGAACAGCCCGACCAGGACATAGGGACCGAGGTGACGTACACCGGCGCGGTTGAGCAGAGCGAGTCCCGCGATCGCGATCGCCGCCAGCACGAGCGAGGCGGTCGAGAGGTCGGCCGTGTAGAAGGTCGCGATGACCACGATGGCACCGAGGTCGTCGAGCACGGCGATTGCGGTGAGCAGCACTTTCAGGCTCACGCGCACGCGGCTGCCGAGCAGCGAGAGCACGCCGAGGGCGAAGGCGATGTCCGTTGCCGAAGGGATGGCCCAGCCGGCCAGCACCGCCGGGTCGTCGCGGTTGATCCAGACGAAGACGGCGGCAGGGACCACCATTCCAGCCACCGCCGCCAGGGCCGGCAGCAGGATCTGGCCCGGACGCGACAGGTTGCCTTCCAACATCTCGCGCTTGATCTCGAGGCCGACGAGCAGGAAGAACACGGCCATCAGCCCGTCGTTGATCCACAGCAGCAGCGGCTTGTCGATGCCGAGCGTGCCGATCCGCACACTGGCCGGCGTGTCGAGCAGCGCGTCGTACCAGGAGGCAAGCGGCGAGTTGTTGGCGAGGAGCGCGAGAGCGGCCGCTGCCACCACACGATCCCGGGGGCCGGGTCCAGGCGCAAGAAAGTCCGGAATGCAGCGGGGAGCGTCGTCACCGGCCGAGAATGGCACGGGGGCTGGAGGTGAGGCGACCCTTGACTTGCGGGTCTCCATCGTAAAATTTGACGACTAAGAATAGGCCGCTGCCCGGCGGGGAGCCTGGCGAGCGGCGTTTTGCTATCAGGGGGCGGAAAAATGCACGGTGCGGGCGGCGGCGAATTCGTTCCGAATGTCATTTTCGGGCTGAACCCGCTCTGGGTCTCGACGATGGTGCTGATCGTCGTCTACGCCATCATCATCAGCGAGAAGGTCAACCGCTCGGTCATCGCGCTGGTCGGCGCCGGCTTCATGATCCTGATCGGCGTGCTTGACCAGCACGAAGCGATCAAGGGTGTCGACTTCAACACATCGCGCTGCTCACCGGGATGATGATCCTGGTCTCGGTATCGCGGAAATCCGGCATGTTCGAGTACATGGCGGTGTGGTCGGCCAAGAAGGCCAAGGCCGAGCCTTGGGGCATCCTGGTCATGCTTGTCGGTGACCACCGCCGTGCTCTCGGCTTTCCTCGACAACGTCACCACCGTGCTGCTGATCGTGCCGGTGACCATGGTCCTGGCCAGGGAGCTCAAGGTCCCGGCCTATCCATTCTTGTTCGCCGAGATCTCCGCTTCCAACATCGGCGGCACGGCAACCCTGATCGGCGACCCGCCGAACATCCTAATCGGATCGCTGGTCGATCTCTCGTTCAACGACTTCGTGATCAACCTGACGCCGGTTGTGATCGTCGCCTTGGTCGCCCAGGTTCTCATGATTCATTGGCTCTGGGGCCGCCATCTAAGTGCCACACCCGAAGACAAGGCGCGGGTCATGGCGATGAAGGAAGTCGACACCATCGTGGATTGGAAACTGCTCAACCAGTCCTTGATCGTGCTCGGCACGGTGATGGCCGCCTTCGTGCTCGCACGGCCTCTGCATCTCGAGCCCGGTACCATTGCCATGTTCGGTGCCGCCGTGCTTATGCTGCTCGACAATCTCGGTCACTACCCGGAGAAGCAGTCGGAGAAGTGCACGCATATCTTCGGCGAGGTCGAGTGGATCACGATCTTCTTCTTCGTCGGTCTGTTCATGGTCGTGCACGGTGTCGAGGTCGGCGGGCTGCTCAAGCTGCTGGCCGACATGCTCGTTAAGGCGACCGGCGGCAACATGGAGCTGACGGCCTACGCCATCCTCTGGTCCTCGGCGATTCTCTCGGCCATCGTCGACAATATCCCCTTCGTGGCCACCATGATCCCGCTGATCAAGGCCATGGCGCCTGCCTTCGGCGGTCCCGACGCGATCGGGCCGCTCTGGTGGTCGCTGTCGTTGGGCGCATGCTTCGGTGGCAATGGCACGCTGATCGGCGCCTCGGCCAATCTGACGGTAGCGGGCCTGGCGGAACGCAACGGCGTGCCGTTCCGCTTCCTGACCTATACCTACTACGCCTTCCCGATGATGATCGTCAGCATCGTCATCAGCCACATCTACATCTGGCTGCGCTACTTCTGATCTTGCGCGGCGCGGAGGCGGGCGCATACTCCGCCCATGTGCGGACGCTATTCGCTCACCACGACGGAAGAGGCGCTGCGCAGCAGCTTCGGTTACGAGGGCGCGCCCCGCAACTTGCGTCCACGCTGGAACGTCGCGCCGACGCAGGAGATGCCGATCATCCGTCGGGATCCGGGCGGGGGCTTGCGGCTGGACATGCTCGTCTGGGGGCTGGTGCCGTACTGGGCCGAGGATCCGTCCGTCGGCAGCCGGATGATCAACGCCCGCGGCGAGAGCGTCGCCGAGAAGCCCGCCTACAAGCAGGCCTACCGCCAGCGCCGCTGTCTGGTGCCGGCGGACGGTTTCTACGAATGGGAGGAGAAGGGCGACAAGCGCCCGATCCTCTTCCGCGCCGCGGACGGCGCGCCTTTCGCCTTTGCCGGATTGTGGGAGAAATGGGTGCCGGAGGGCGGCGGGGTGCTGGAGACTTTCACCATCGTCAACTGCGCCGCCCAGCCGGGCTCGCTGATGGCGCGCTACCACCACCGCACGCCTGTCATCCTGGCGCCGGAGGACTACGCCGGCTGGCTTGATCTCGAAAACGATCCGAGCGCGCTGATCCGTGCGCCGCGCGACGGTTTCCTGACGGCCACGCGCGTCTCGACCTACGTCAACAAGGTCGCCAACGACGATTCGAACTGCTTCGCGCCGGCCCCGGAGATACCGGCTGCGGCAGAGCCTGAGCTGCCGAAGAAAATAGCAAAGCTGCTCGATGGCCGGCAGGGTAGTCTGTTCTGATCCCATGCCCGACACGTCGACAGCCGCCAGCATCCCGGTCACCGAGGCACCAGCCGCGCAGAAATCGCGGACGATGGGCGTGGCTGGCGGCGCCCATGCGCTGCATGACGGTTTCACCGATCTTCTCTACGTGCTGCTGCCGGTCTGGCAGAGCCAGTTCGGCCTCGGCTACGCCGAAATCGGGGCGTTGCGCGCTCTCTACGCGGGTGCCATGGCCGGATTTCAGACGCCGGCCGGCGCCCTGGCCGACCGTTACGGCCGGCCGCTTCTGCTCGCTCTCGGCACGATGCTCTCGGGTGTCGGGTTTCTTGCCGCCAGTGCCGCGGAGACGTTCTTCGCCCTTGCCGTGGCCCTGGCCATCGGTGGGCTGGGTTCCAGCACCCAGCACCCCATCGCCTCCAGCCTGGTATCGGCCGCTTTCAGCGGCGGCGGCTCGCGGCGTGCCCTTGGCATTTACAATTTTGCCGGGGATCTGGGGAAGATGGCGCTGCCGGCAGCGACAGCGCTGCTGCTGACGATCATGCCGTGGACCTCGACGCTTCTGCTGTTCGGGGTTTTCGGTATCGTCAGTGGGCTGGCCATCCTGCTGGTGCTGCGTTCACCGCCCGTCGCTGACGTGGCCGGAAAAGAGCAACAGGCCTCGACACGCGTTTCCATGGCGGCCGTGCCGCCATCGCGCGGGTTTTCCATCCTGCTGAGCATCGGCGTGATCGACAGCGCCACGCGTATGGGCTTTCTGACCTTCCTGCCGTTCCTCCTGACCCTGAAGGGAGCCAGCCTGCCGGCCATCGGCGTCGCGCTGACCGTGCTTTTCGCCGGCGGGGCCGCGGGAAAGCTCGTTTGCGCTTGGCTGGGCGAGAGGCTTGGCGTGCTGCGCACGGTCTGGCTCACCGAAGGCGGCACGGCGCTGGCCATCCTGGCCATGCTGCCGCTGCCGCTTGAAGCCTGTTTCGTGCTGCTGCCGGTCGTCGGCGTGGCCCTCAACGGCACGTCGTCGGTGATCTACGGCACGGTGCCGGAGCTGGTGCCCGAGGAGCGGCGCACCAAGGCGTTCGGCATCTTCTACACCGGCACCATCGGCGGCGGTGCGCTGGCGCCGATCGTCTACGGCCTGTTTAGCGACGCGATGGGCGTGCCCGTCATGATGATGGTCATCTCCGGCATCGTGCTCGTGACCTTGCCGCTATCCTGGTGGCTGTGCCGGGAAGCGCCCTACATCCGTCGTTGAGCATAAGCATGTCCGGCGACAACCTGCCGCGAGTCACCTATTCGAATGTCGGCGTCGATTTCACGCCGGTGCACGATAAGCTCGATGGGCTGATTCCGGATTTCAAGAAGGGGCTCGGCCGGGCTTGGCCGAATCTGATCGGCGGGCGAGCGGATCGCGATGGTGCCGCCTATAAGGCCGCCAGCCCGATCGATGGTCGCCTGATTCTCGGTGAGTTCATCGAGGCGGCGCCGGCGGCGGTGGATCGCGCGGTGCGGGCAGCCAGGGCCGCCTATCCGGCCTGGTCGGCGCTGCCCTGGCCCGGACGCGTGGCCGTCCTGCGCCGCGCCGCGGAGATCCTGGCGCGGCGCAAATACGAGCTCGGCATCGCCTGCCTGATCGAGGTCGGCAAGTCGCGCATGGAAGCGATGGGCGAGGCCGAGGAGAGCCACGACCTGATCGCCTATTACTGCGACGAGATGGAACGCAACCAGGGCTTCACCCGCGACATGGCGCGCGCCTTTCCGCAGGAAGCGGCCTCGGTCACGCTCCGTCCGGTCGGCGTCTTCGCGGTCATTGCGCCGTTCAATTTTCCTCTGGCGCTCTCGGTCAGCATGATTGCCGGCGCGCTACTGGGCGGCAACACCGTAGTCTACAAGCCGAGCCCCAAGGCCGGGCTGACCGGCAGCTTGCTGGTCGAGGCATTGACCGAAGCGGGCGTGCCGCCCGGCGTGGTCAATCTCGTCTGCGGCGAGGAGGCCGGGCGGCTGCTCGTCGATCACCCCGGTCTCGATGGCGCCGCCTTCACCGGCAGCCACGCCGTGGGCATGGAGATCTTCCGCAAGATGGCGGCAGGGCCTTATGCGCGGCCGGTGGTGGTGGAGATGGGCGGCAAGAACCCCGCCTATGTCACGGCCAAGGCCGATCTCGATGTCGCGGCCGAGGGCGTCATGCGCTCGGCCTTCGGCCTGCAAGGGCAGAAATGCAGCGCCTGCTCGGTTGCCTATGTCGAGGCGGCCGTCTACGAGCCTTTTCTCAGGCTGCTAGCCGAGAAGACATCGAAGCTGAAGCTCGGCAATCCCGAGCGGCGCGATGTCTACATGGGTCCGGTGATCGATGCCGAGGCCGGCGGCCGGTTCGAAAGCGCCGTGGCGGCGGCCCGCCGCGACGGCAATCTGATCGCCGGCGGCGCCCGGCGCCGCGGCGATATTTTCGAGCACGGTCACTATGTCGAGCCGACCGTCGTCGGAGGACTGCCGGCCGATCACGCGCTTCTGCGCGATGAGCTGTTCCTGCCTTTCGTCGCCATCGCGAAATGCGACGACCTGGGCGACGGGCTGAGGCGCGGCAACGCGGTGCCCTATGGCCTGACGGCCGGCGTCTATACCAGCGACAGGGCAGAACTCGATTATTTTTTCGCGCAGGCCGAGGCCGGGGTGCTCTACGCCAACCGCCGCTCCGGTGCTACCACGGGCGCCTGGCCGGGCATCCAGACCTTCTGCGGCTGGAAGGGCTCGGGCGCCACCAGCAAGGGCGGACTTGGGCCGTTCTATCTGCCGCAGTTCATGCGCGAGCAGAGCCGCACGATCATGGGTTCATGATTGGCATGGGCGCGTGAGATGGCGTCCGGCTTGCGAAAGGTTGCCCTGGTCACCGGTGCGGCACGCGGTATCGGCCTGGCGACCGCGAGCCGCTTTCTGGCGGATGGCTGGCAGGTGGCAATGCTGGATATCCTCGGCGACACGCTGCACTCCGCCGCCCGGGCCCTGGGCCACGCCGACGACGTCCTGGCGCTCGAGGCCGATGTGTCCGACCCGAAAGCGGTTGAGGGCGCCGTGCAGCAGGCGCAGCGACAGTTCGGCCGCATCGACGCGCTGGTCAACAATGCCGGGATCGCCGTGTTCAAGCCGATCCTCGATGTGACACTGGAAGACTGGCAGCGCGTGCTGGCGGTCAACCTCACAGGCCCGTTCCTGATGACCCAGGCGGTCGCGCCGATCATGCGTGACCAGGGTGGGGGCGCCATCGTCAATATCACCTCGATCTCGGGTGTGCGCGCTTCGACGCTCCGCGTCGCCTATGGGACCAGCAAGGCAGGGTTGGCGCACCTGACCCGGCAGCAGGCGGCGGAACTCGGCGAGTATGGAATCCGCGTCAACGCCGTGGCGCCGGGCCCGGTCGATACCGCGATGGCCAAGGCCGTGCATACGCCGGAAATCCGGGCCGACTATCACGACCATATCCCGCTCAACCGCTACGGCCTGGAATCTGAGCTCGCGAGCGCGATCTGTTTCCTCTGCGGCGACCAGGCCGCCTACATCACCGGCCAGCTGCTGGGGGTGGATGGCGGCTTCGCCGCGACCGGCATTGGCTTGCCGACGCTGCGTGGCGGGCAGCGGAATTCGTAGCGGATTGTTGCGGTACAATCTGCCGCTTGACCTCACGCCGCGACAAGTTCATCTATCCGATCGTTCCGAGGGGAGCCCCGGCCGGGGGCTGAGATGCCGCAACGACGCGTGGCGACCCTTCGAACCTGATCCGGTTCATGCCGGCGGAGGGAGAGGAACAGTGAGGATATCCATGCACGTATTCCGTTTGGGCCTGGCTCTTGCCATGGCCGCTTGGCTTGCGGTTTCGGCTCAGGCGCAGACCAGGACGAAGCTCATCGTCTATTCGGCCCTCGAAGCCGACCATATCGACTCCTATCGCAAAGCTTTCGAGGCCGACAACCCGGACATCGAGATCGCGCTGCTCCGCGATTCCACGGGCGTGATCACCGCGCGGCTCCTCGCCGAGAAGGAGCGCCCGCAGGGTGACGCCATCTGGGGTTTGGCAATCACCAGCATGGCGCTGCTCGAGGCCCAGGGAATGCTCGAGGCCTTCGCGCCGCGCGAGCTGGCTGCGATCAAGCCGAATTTCCGCGATCCGCAGAACCCGCCGCATTGGGTCGGCATCGATGCCTGGGTCGGTGCGGTGTGTCTCAACACGGTCGAGGCGGAGAAGCGAAAGCTGCCGCGGCCGCAAGCCTGGAAGGATCTGCTCGATCCGGTCTACCGCGGGCAGATCGTCATGCCCAATCCGGCTTCGTCGGGAACCGGCTATTTCCATGTCTCGGCCTGGCTGCAGCTGCTCGGCGAGGAGGAAGGCTGGAAGTTCCTCGATCGTCTGCACGACAACATCGCCATGTACGTCCACTCCGGCGCCAAGCCGTGCCGCTTGGCGGGAGCCGGCGAGTTCGCCGTGGCTATCGGTTACGATCTGTCGGGCGCGCAGCAGAAGCAGCGCGGTGCCCCGGTCGACGTGCTGCTGATGCGCGACGGCAGCGGCTGGGACATGGATGCCGCGGCCATCCTCAAGGGGGCACGCAACCCCGAGGCGGCGCGCCGCCTGATGGACTGGGCGGCCAGCCGCAAGGCCAACCAGCTCTATGCCAAGTGGCTGCCGCTGGTGGCGATGGACGGCGTCGCGGGGCCGGTGCCGCACTACCCGGCGGATATCGAGAAGGCGATGATCCGCAACGATTTCACTTGGGCCTCGGCCAACCGGGCGCGCATCCTGGCCGAGTGGCAGCGCCGTTACGACGGCAAGTCGGAGCCGAAATAGCCTGTGGCGCTGGCCGGACCTGGGCGGGCCACGTAGAATGTCCGCCATGGAGATCCTCTCGCTCGACACGCTGGCGGCGCGCGTCACACCCGGCTCGCTGCTGGCCATTCCGCCCGACTACTCGGGTGTGAGCATGGCCGCGACGCGCGCTCTCGTGGCGCGTGGGGTGAAAGACCTACGTGTCCTCTGCGTGCCCACTTCGGGCGTGCAGATCGATATCCTGATCGGCGCCGGTCTGGTTGCGGAGCTGGAGGCCGCTGCGGTCACGTTGGGCGAGCTGGGCCTGGCGCCGCGCTTCACCGCCGCGATCAAGGCGGGCAGCCTGGCCATGCGCGACACGACCTGCCCGGCGGTGCACGCGGCATTGCAGGCCAGTGAAAAGGGCGTGCCGTTCCTGCCGCTGCGCGGCCTGATCGGCAGCGACATCCTGGCCCAGCGCGGCGACTGGAAGCTGGCCGACAACCCGTTCGCCACAGCCGACGACCCGATCGTTTTCCTGCCGGCGATCCAGCCGGATGTCGCGCTGTTCCATGTGACGAGGGCGGATCGCGACGGCAATGTCTGGATCGGCCGCCGGCGCGAGCTGGCGACCATGGCCCATGCCGCCAAGCGCTCGCTGGTTACCGCCGAGGAGATCGTCGACTTCTCGCTGCTGGACGACGAGACGACGGCCGCCGGCGTCCTGCCGGGCTTGTACGTGGAGGCCGTGGCCGAGGCGCCGCGCGGCGCCTGGCCGCTCGGGCTGCAGGATCTCTATCCCGCGGACGACGCCGAGCTGGCGCGCTATGCCGAAGCGGCGCGTACGGAGGCCGGGTTCCGTGCCTGGCTCGACGGTTTCCTCGGACGCCGGTCCGCGGCTTGACGGTGGTCATGCGTGGATAGGGCCAGGACCGAGCTGCTGATCGTGGCCATCGCCCGGCTCCTTGAGGGCTGCCGCACCGTGGCCGTTGGTGCCTCCTCGCCGATACCGGGGTCGGCGGCGCTGCTTGCCCGCGCCAAGTCGAAGGGTGCCTTGCGCGTACTCATGCTGGGCTCGCGCCGTCACAACGCCTTCACCGACGGCGGCCGCGAGCTATTCGACAGCGCGGCACAGGGACGTATCGACGCCTTCTTCCTTGGCGGCGGGCAGATCGACGGGCAGGCGAACATCAATCTGGTCGGCATCGGCGAGCCGCCGCGCTGGCAGCAGCGTTTCCCCGGCTCGTTCGGCTCGGCCTATCTCTATTTCCTGGTTCCGCGGGTGATCCTGTTCCGCGAAGAGCACACGCCGCGCGTGCTGGTGCCGAAAGTCGATTTCATCAGCAGTCCGGGCACGAGCGTGCCGGAGGTCTATCGGCCCGGCGGGCCTCATGCGCTCGTCACGGGCCGCTGCATTTTCAGTTTCGACAAGGAAAGGTGCCGCTTCAGCCTCGCCAGCATCCACCCCGGCGAGACGGCAGACAGCGTGCGTGCCCAGACCGGCTTTGACTACGACGAGGGAGCGACGGTTCTGCAGACCATGGCGCCGGAGCCGGGGAACCTCGAGCTGCTACGCGGCCGAGTGGCAGACGAAGTCGCCGAGACCTATCCGCGTTTCGCGGCCAGCCTGCTCGGCCGGAAGGCCGCATGAGCGCCGAGATCGTCAATCTGCGGCAGCGGCGCAAGCGCCAGGCGCGTCAGGACGCCGAAGCGCAGGCGGCCGAGAACCGAGCCCGCCACGGGCGCACGAAGGCCGAGCGCGAGCATGAGGCGCTGGAGGCACAGCGCGCCCGGCGCGCCCACGCGGCGACGAAACTCACCGAACCCGACGCGTGAGCGGCGCTATTTCGGGCGGGGTTTCAGGGTGACGTTGAAGGCGAGCGAGATGCGCTCGCCGCTGCCCTGGAATGGATGCACCCAGTGCAGCAGCCAGTTGGGGAACATCAGCATCATGCCGGGCTCGGGTGCCAGCCTGAACTGGCTGCCGAAAGGTTGGCCCGGCAGCGGGCCGCCATCGACCGCCATGCGCGGATCGACGAACTCGATCGAGCCGTTGTCCTTCACGCTGCCATCCCCGTCACCGAGCGACACATAGTAGACGCCCGACCAAGTGCATTCTGGATGCTTGTGGATGCGGTTATAGGCGCGGTCGCGGGAGACGTTGGCCCAGCCCTCCAGTTCCATGTCCACATCCGCGATCCAGTCGCGCGCTGCCTGGCCGCAGGTCTTGAGCGTGATCTCGCGCGTCGCTTCGTGTACCCGCCGCTTGAGCTCGGCGATGGCCGGGTGGCCCCAGTCGAAGAGCCGGTCGTCCGAATGCCAGCCGCCGGCGTTGCTGCGGCTGACCCCCGATTCCGCCTGCTCCTTGGCCAGGACCAGCTCTCGCAGATCGCGATTGAGCGCGCCGGAATCCGGCCACTGGCGCATGAGGATCGGGGTGGGGAAGGCGAACAGGACGTCGCCGAGCTTCGGGAGGACGGGAATCATTCAGCCCATCTTATCGACAGCTATTCCAGACGTCACGACGAGTGGTGGGCAGCCCATTAACCATGCGGCTAAGGCCACGTCTGGGCTAGCTGCCCCGTTGTCCGCCAGGCGCCGCGACGATAAGGTACGTCCGCCGTCTGCGAATCATCCATTCAACGGGCATGCATGGCCGACATCAACCAGATCCGGCAAGGGCTTCTTGAGGTGGATATCGCCGTCCACACCTCGTGGAAACTCGGCAAGAATATGGTCGTCGGCTGGCGGCCGGCCGAGGGCGGCATCGAAGTCTGCATTGCGCCATGTTACCGCGTCCTGGGTCTGGCCACGGCCAACCCGCGACTGCTCAACGGCCGGCGCATCATGGGTGACGGCACCTTCGAGGAGGCCTGCAAGATCCTGCAGGCCCGGCCCCTGCGCGTCGCCGTGCCGTTCAAGATCGGCAGCGAGCGGTCAAAGGGCGAGGTGGACCCCGAGGTCATCGACAACGTCATCCGGCGCTACTCGATCGTCCAGACACAGCATCGCGCCGTGATGCTGTTCGATATCGTCGGTTTCTCGAAAGTGTCGATGATCGAGCAGGTCGCCCAGCTCAATTCGCTCGAGTACAGTATCAACAATGCGGCACGGAAGCTGGGTGAGGTAGGCCTCGATGTCGAGCTCGCACGCTCCACGGTCGGCGACGGGTTCTATGTCTGGAACCGCGCCCGGGGCCTCGAGGCCGATCTGCGCACGTACGCGGCGATGCTGCTCATTCTGATCGACAATCTGCTGGCCCAGCAGGCAGCCGGCGCGTCCGACCTCGTGCCGAAGTTGCGCGCGGCCTTTGCCGTCGGCTCCCACTACTCTTACCACCAGGTCGAGGGCACGAAGCCGCGCGGCTTCGAGTACATCGTCGGCGACGTGACGATCACGCTGGCACGCATGATCGCCAAGGCGCAAGCCGGCCAGATCCTGGTCGGCAACTTCCAACGTCCGCTCGATCCGCTGACGCAGATGATCGACGCCATCATGTTCATGGTGCGCGCAGAGAAGGTTCTGGCGCGGCTCGAGGGCGCTGCCGCGGGCGATCATGCGCTCAAGGCCGTGCGTTCCTTCGTGACCGGAGGAAGGATCGCCGGCAAGGCTCTGCCGCTGGTCAAATATCTGATCGAGGACAAGCACGGCTATCAGCACGAGATGTTCAATGTGCGGGCGTTCGTCCAGCGTGAGGACACCGAGCCGCTCGAGTTCGGCCTGCTGCCGGAGAAGCTGGGCGATTTCCCGGGCAAGCCGGCCATTTACGAGGTGCCAACGCTCAACGATGGCCCACGGATGGTGCGGACGGCCGACTGAATCAGGCTGAAGCGGCCTTGCGAGCCTGCGTGAACTTGGCGCCGTCGAGCGTGGAATCCTGCAGATCGGCATTCGACAGGTTGGCCTCGGTCAAGTCCGCGCCGCGGAGCACCGCACGCCGCAGCCGCGCTCCCCGCAGATCGGCGCAGCGCAGGTGAGCGCCCTCGAGGTTGGTCGCGAACTCGCGGCCCGGTGCGATCGGCAGCGGATCGAAGTTGGCGTCGCGCAGGTCCGCGTGGTTGAGCATCGCGCCCTGAAGCTGGGCGCCGCGCAGATCGGCCCCGAACAGGCGGCAGGTGCGCAGGTCCGCACCCTGCAGCTTGGCGCCCTGGAGCATGGCTCCTTCGAGGTCGAGCCCGTATAACGTCGCCTTCTCTGCCTTGAGGGCCGTAAGGTTTGCGCGGGTCAGGGAGGGGGCCTGGCGCAAATCGAAGTTCGACAGGTCTGCCGGCTTGCCGTCGCGGCCGCCGGTTTCCACCCATAGAAGATGCTGCTGCACGAGCTCGTCGATCGAAGTGCCCAGCTCGGTCATCGGCTTGCCGGCGAGCTTGTCGGTGAGGATGTTCTTCATCGACGCGCCATGGAGGTCGGTCAGCTCCATCTTGGCGCCGATGAGGATGGCGCCGTCGAGCTCGGCGCCGCGCAGGTTGGTGGCCGAGAGGTCGGCGTTCTCGAGGTTGGCGCCGGCCAGACGGGCATTAGACAGATTGGCGCGCGCCAGCTTGGCACTGCGCAGGATGCAATCGGTGAAGTCGGTATGCGTGGCGATGGCGCCGGTCATATCGGCTTCGGTCAGATTGGCATTCAGCAGGCGCGCCGTGCTGAGCTCCGACGGCCCTGTCTTCATCGACAGGGCATGCAGGTTGCCGCCGAGATCCGTGGCCTTGATCGAGCCGTCGCGCAGGTCCGCCTTGAACAGATTGGCCCGCGTGAGATTTGCGCCACGCAGCGAGGCGCCGCGCAGATTGGCGCCGACCAGGCTTGCACCCTCGAGATCGGCGTCGCGCAGATCGGCGCCGAACAGGGTCGCGCGATCGAGATTGCAATCGGAAAGATTGGCGCCGCGCAAATTGGCACCTGAGAGATCGGCCTCAGCGAGGTTGCAGCTCGCCATGGCCAGCCCGGAAAGATCAGCAAAGGCCAGAAGTGCGCGCACGCCACCGGACCTCCCGGTGCGGAACCGGTGATGGGCCTCGATGACCTGGTGCAGCTCAGCGTGGCTGTACCGTTTGCGCGTCTTGGAAACAGTGGTCATTGGTGTGTCTCGCCGTTTCCGCTACGCGACGATACCGGTCTGCGCGTCATGTACCTCTAGGCCTTGGTGGCCGGTCAACAGAACCAGCCCCCTGCCGGCCGCGTGACGGCAGCTCCCAGCCGGGCCTGATCTCCATGAATGCCTAAAGTTTATCACAGCGTCGAGATCCGATTCGAGACATTTGAGGATATGGGTTACAGAGCAGTCCTTTGGTCGTAGTTAACGCCGCCGGTAGCGGTTTGACCGGCACCAGGTGCCACCCTAGGCTGTGGATATGCCGCGCCGATCCCTGCTTTTCGTTCCCGCACTGCGCCCTGAACGTGTCGCCAAGGCGGTTGCCGCGGGGGCCGACATTGTCTGCGTCGATCTTGAAGATTCGGTTACCGCCGAGCGCAAGGCAGACGCCCGGCCGATGGCGGTCGAGGCGCTGCGTACGCCGGCAGGCACCTCGGCGCTCGCCGTCCGCATCAACCCGGTCCGCAGCGCGGATGGGCAGCTCGACATCGCTGCCCTGGTCTCGGCCGGTGCCCGGCCGGACTACCTGATGGTGCCGAAGGTCGACGGCCCCGATGACATTGCCCGGGTCCGCGAGCTGTTCGGCCCGGCGGTCCCGCCCCTGATCGCGTTGATCGAGACGGCAGTAGCCGTCGAGCAGGCCAGCGCGATCGCCCGCGCCGTGGCGCCCGATGGGATGCTGTTCTTCGGGGCAATGGACATGTCGGCCGAGCTCGGCTGCTCGCTCGAGTGGGAGCCGCTGGTCTTCGTCCGCGGGCGGCTCGTCCAAGCTGCGGCGTCCGCGGGCATCGATGTCCTCGACACGCCCTACCCGGATATCGCGGACGAAGCGGGAGGGGCGACCGAGGCGCGGCGTGCCCGCCAGTTCGGCTTCGCCGGCAAGGCCGCTATCCATCCCAAGCATCTGCCGGGTATTCATGCCGCCTTCACGCCGACCGTGGAGGAGATCGCCTGGGCACGGCGCGTGATCGACGGTATGGCGAACTCGACCGGGGTGTTTCAACTCGACGGCAAGATGATCGACCGCCCCGTCGTACGGGCGGCAGAGCGGACGTTGGCAATCGCCGGGAAGCTGCGATCCTGACCGATCGTCGGGAAAGGGCAAACCTGATCGACGCACGTCAGGTCGCGAGCTTTAGGGCGGCAATGCCGCCAACGATCATGGCGATGCCTGCGAGGCGGATGGCATCGGTCGACTCTCCGAACAGCAGGATGCCCAGCAGCGCCGTGCCGATGGTGCCGACGCCGGTCCATACTGCGTAGGCGGTCCCGAGCGGCAGCGTCTTCAGCGCCAGACCCAGCAGGCCGAGGCTCAGCGCCATCGCCGCGACCGTCGCCACGGTCGGCCACAGGCGGGTGAAGCCATCCGTGTATTTGAGGCCCACCGCCCAGCCGACCTCGAACAGGCCGGCCAGAAACAAGACAATCCATGCCATCTCGCGTCTCCGTCGGAGCGCGATG
>VGEI01000036.1 GCA_016869415.1 Alphaproteobacteria bacterium | reverse complement strand
AGCCGTTGAACCGGTCCTCGAGCGCCACCCACTCGTTGAAGCGGGTGATCTGCTTGAACTCGTCGAAGGTCGCGGCCCGGGCGGCGATTGCCTGGGCGTTGTCGTTCCTGATGTCGGCGAGCATATCCTTCATCGCCCTGGCGATGCCCATGACCAGGGTGATGCCGTGCACCACCATGGCGAAGCCCATCTCGCGCAGCTCCCTGTGGGTGAGGATCGGCGTCTTGCCGCTGGTCAGCATGTTGCAGAACTGCGGCACGTCGAAAGCCTTGCCGATGGTCTCCAGCTCCTTGACCGTCAGCGGCGCCTCGACGAAAAGCCCGTCGGCGCCGGCCCTGACATAGCGCTCGCCGCGGCGCAGCGCCCCGTCGAGCCCCTCGGTGGCGCGGGCGTCGGTACGGGCGATGAGAAACGTGTCCTTGCTGCGCCGGGCGGCGGCAGCGGCGCGGATCTTCTGCTCCATGGCCTCGACGGGGACCACCGATTTGCCGTCCATGTGGCCGCAGCGCTTGGGGCTCACCTGGTCCTCGATGAAGATGGAGGAGGCGCCCATCGCCTCGTAGACCTGGATGGTGCGCGTGACGTTCTTGACGTCGCCGTAGCCGGTGTCGGCGTCGATCAGCACCGGCAGGTCGGTGGCGCTCATGATGTCGCGGATGCCGGCGGCGATCTCGCCCAGGGCGCAGAGCCCGATATCGGGCAGCGCGTAGCGGGCCCCCACCACCGGGTAGCCGCCGATGACATAGGCCGGGAACCCGGCCATCTCGATCAGCCGTGCCGAAAGCGCGTCATGCGCGCCGGGCAGGACGAGCGGCTTCTCGCGCGCCAGCAGTTCACGCCAGGTGGGCTTGGTCTTCATCGGGTGACTCCGAAGCGTCAGAATTTCCAGCCAGTCAGAACATCGAGGTCGTGCCGCCGTCGACGGTCAGGACGTGACCGGTGACGAACGAGGCGGCGTCGGACGCGAGAAACACGGCAGCACCGCCGATCTCGTCCGGCCGTCCCCAGCGGCCGAGCGCCGTGCGGCTGCTGAAGCTGGCGCTGCGCACGGGATCGTCGAGCAGGTATTGATTGGTGGGCGTGGCGAAAAATCCGGGCGAGATGGCGTTGACCGTGATGGCGTGCGCCCCGAGCTCGACGGCCAGCGCCTTGGTCAGCGCGGCGAGCCCGCCCTTGGCGGCGGTGTAGGCCGCGTCTCCGGCCCGCGCGAAGGGTCCGGCGACCGAGGTCACCAGGATGATGCGCCCGGTCTTGCGCGGCACCATCAGCCGCGCCGCTTCGCGGGCGAGGGTGAATGGGCCGATGAGATCGGCCTCGATCAGGGCGCGCACCTCGTCGAGTGTGAAGTCGAAGAGCGGCTTGCGGTTGCGCAGGCCGACATTGCTGATGAAGACGTCAAGGCGGCCGCGCCGCGCGGCGAACTCGGCCAGCGCGCCGGCCGAGGCGGGATCGGCGGCATCGAAGCGGGCGGTCTCCAGGGCAATGCCGGCTTGTGCGGCCCGCTCGGCGGCCTCGCGCAGCCGGGTTTCGTCGCGGCCGTTGATGGCGACGCGCGCCCCCGCGTGGGCCAGCGCTTTGGCCATCTCGAAGCCCAGGCCGCGCACCGCGCCGGTAACGAGCGCGACCTTGCCGGCGAGAGAGAAGGGATGATCGGCCATGGCGGCGCGACCCTTCCCGATTTCTCGCTCGCTGTCCAGTCTGCGCGGGCTCCGCCTACTCCGGTTTGCGTACCGCTGCCGGCGTGCGCTCGGGCCAGACTGGCGGCACGGCGGCGGTCCCGCCTTCGCCCGAGGTCGCGCCGGCGATACCCGCGGCCAGCGGCTCGGTAGGCTGCGGCGCCGCGCGCTCCCACCGGGCGAGATACACCGACGCCCCGACGATCACGAGCGCGCCGAGCCAGCTCCAGCCGTCCGGCTCCTCGCCGAACGCCATCCAGGCGGCCAGGGCCACGAGCGGCAGCCGCACGAAGTCGAGCGCCGTGACTGCGGTGGCGTCCATGCAGGCGAAAGCCCGCGTCAGCGACAGGTGGCCGAAGGTGGCACAAGCCGCCAGCACCGCGAGCCACGGGATGGCCCACCAGGGCGGGGTCTCCCAAACCGGGATGGCGGCCACCAGAGCCAGGGGCAGGCTATAGAGAGCCATGTAAGTGACGATCAGGTTCGGCGATTCGTTCCGGACCGCCAGCTGCCGGATGACGGCCGCATTCACGCCGGCAAGCGCAGCGCCTGCAAGGACGAGGCCCTGTGGCAGCGACAGTTCCTCGAGGCCGGGACGCAAGACGATCAGGGCGCCGGTAAATCCGGCCAGGGCCGCGATCAGGCGCCGGGAGCCGATCGTCTCACCCAGCAGGATAGCCGCGGCGCCCGCCGCGAAGAGCGGGGTGGTGAACGACAGCGCGGTCGAATCGTTGAGCGGCAGCCAGGCGAAGCCGGCGATCAGGCAGACATTGGCGAGAAAGCCGATCACCGACCGGCCGATATAGAGTTTCTGATTGCCGGTGCGCAGCGCGCCAATTCCTGCCGTGAGAATCCACGGGATCATGCAGAGAAGAGACCCGAAATTGCGGAAGAAAGAGATCTCGAGCGGGTGCATGACATCGGCGAGGACGCGGACGGCGACGATTACGCCGGTGAAAAAGATCGACGCGATCAGCGCCCAGACAGTTCCCTGCGGGGGTGCGAAAGGCGCCTGAACTTCTCAAGCATCTTTGCCATGCGGCGGTAGCCTAACGGCGATGACCCGGAGCGGCCAGTCGCTTGTGACCCTAACGCGCTGCCTTGACGCTGCGCTCGCGGCCGGCGCATTCTCGGACCGGCCTACTCTTGTCCTCTCGGAGGGACCCCATGAACAAGCTGCTGGGCGGCGCGCTCGCCGCCACCCTGGTCTGCGCTGCATTTGCCGTCGGCAGTGCCGACGCCAGCGCCCAGAACGTCACCATGCGCGTCAGCCATCAGGTGCCGACAGCGCATCACCTGCACAAGATGCTCGAGGGCTTCGCCGCCGACGTGCAGCAACGCAGCAACGGCTCGGTGACCGTCCAGCTCTTCCCGGCCGAGCAGCTGCACAAGGCCGGCGAGAACCATCCGGCAGTGGCGCGCGGTGCCGTCGAGGCGGCCCTCTCGGTCAATTTCCAGTGGGGCAACACCATCCCCGAGATGAGCGTGGTGGTGATTCCCTATTTCTTCAACGATCTCGAGCGTATCAAGAAATTCCCCACTTCCGAGGCGGCGGCCCTGCTCGGCAAGAAGCTGGAGGAAAAGGGCGTTAGGAACCTCGCCTGGTTCTACATCACGCGCCAGGCCATCTTCACCTCGGGGAAGAAGCCGATCCTGGCGCTCGACGATTTCAAGGGCCTGAAAATCCGCGGCTTCGGCAAGCCGGCCGATTTCGCGCTCGAAGCGCTCGGCGCCTCGACCTCGGCCATGCCGGGGCCGGAGGTCTACAACGCCCTGCAGTCCGGCGTGCTCGATGCCGGGCTCACCGACGTCTCGGCCGCGGTCAGCCGGCGCTTCTACGAAGTGCAGAAATTCGCCACGGTGACGCCGGCCCTCACCGTCTACTTCCATCTCTATGTCAACCCGGCTTGGTGGGGCCGCCTGACGCCAGCCCAGCGCACGGCGTTGGAAGCGGCCGCGCGCAAAGCCGAGCAGGACGCCGTCGGCATCACCGAGGACACGGCGGGCAAGGCGGTCGATGAGCTGCGCGCCAAGGGCATGCAGGTGAAGGTGCACTCCCCGGCGGAGGCCGATGCCTGGAAGGCGGCCATGCAGAGGCCGGTCATGGACGTCGTGCTCAAGGCGCCGGACGGGCCCAAGCTCGTCGAGTTGATGAACAAGCTCTGAGATCCCGAGAAGGCGCGGGCGTGAGCGAGGGCACGCCGCTGGCGCGGGCGGCGCGCCGGGTCGAGACGTTGTTGGCCCTGGTCAGCCGGGCCGCCGCCGGGATTGCCGGTATCGCCTGCCTCGCCACCCTGGCGATGATCTGCTACGCCGTCGCCATGCGCTACTTCCTCAGCCGGCCGCAGGGCTGGACCGACGAGGCGGTGGGCTGGCTGGTCGTCGTCGCCGTGATGTTCGCCGTGCCCGAGGCGCAGCGCCGCGCCGAGCATATCGGGGTCGATGCGCTGATCGACAAGGCGTCGGCCCGCTGGCGCCGCATCCTGCTCGGCTTCGGCGTGTTCTCGGTGGCGCTCACCGCCCTGATCCTGATCCGCGAGGGCTGGGAGATGGTCGCCTTCAGCCGGATGATCGGACTGAAGGCGATCGGCATCCCCGAAGTGTCGCTCTGGTCGATCCAGCTCTTCGTGCCGCTAGGCGCCGTGCTGCTGCTGCTCGTCTCGCTCGGTCAGCTCTTCTGCCACGCCGCCGGCCTGGAACCGCAAGGGCCGGAGCCTGACGCGCTCGACGTCCATGAATAGAGACCGGCACGACCGGGGCCCGTGACCTTTCTCCTCATCCTGACGGCGCTGATCGCCTTCCTCTACACCGGCCTGCCGATGTTCGCCGGCATGTTCCTCTTCTCCTGCGGCGTGCTGCTGCTGGTCGAGGGCAACATAGCCACGCTCGGCGAGTTCGTCTTCGGCAAGCTCAACGTCTACCTGCTCGTCGCCATCCCGCTCTTCATGCTGATGTCGCACTTCATGGTGCGCGGCAAGGTGGTGGACGACCTCTACGCCACGGCCCACACCCTGACCCGGCACCTGCCCGGCGGGCTGGCCGTCGCCACGGTCTTCGCCTGCTCGGTGTTCGCGGCGATCTCCGGCTCCTCGGTGGCGACGGCGCTGACCATCGGCAAGGTCGCCATCCCGCAGATGCTCAAATACAACTACGACCGGCGGGGCATCTACGGCGTGGTCGCCGGCGGCGGCACGCTGGGCATCCTCATCCCGCCATCGGCGCCGATGGTGCTCTACGGCTTCGTCTCCGACACCTCGATCGGCGCCTTGTTCATGGCCGGCGTGCTGCCCGGGATCATGATGGCGCTGATCTTTGCCGCCTATTGCATGGGCGTCGAGTACCGGCGCGAGAAAATCGTGCCCGGCTACGTGCGGCCCGAACGTGCCTCGCTGCCCGAGGCCGGGCGTGCCGTCCGCCAGTCCTTCTGGGCCCTCACCCTGCCGCCCTTCGTGCTCGGCGGCATGTATTTCGGCATCTTCACCGCAACCGAGGCGGCCGGGACGGGCGCCCTGTGGGCGCTGGCCATCGCCTGGCTGATCTACCGCAACTTCACCTGGAAGGATCTCTGGGACGGCGGCATGGAGGCGGCGCGCACCTCGGCGGTGCTGTTCATGATCATCATCGGCGCCGGGCTCTTCGGCTACATGCTGACCAAGCTCAACATCCCGCAGGAGGCCGTCCGCCTCGCCCTCGAGTACCAGCTGTCGCAGACCGGCTTCATGGTCGTGATGATGCTGCTGATCCTCGTCCTCGGCCTGATTCTCGAATCGATCTCGATCATCCTGATCACCACGCCGGTCATCCTGCCGGTGATGACGGCGCTGGGCATCGACAAGGTCTGGTACGGCGTGCTGCTGACCATCAATCTCGAGCTTGCCCTGATCTCGCCGCCGGTCGGCATGAACCTGATCGTCATCAAGTCGATCACCAAGGCACCGCTGGCCGAGATCGACAAGGCGGCCATCCCCTATATCCTGATGCTCATCCTGGGGATCGCCGTTATCATCGCCTTTCCGCAGATCGCCCTCTGGCTACCCTCGACCATGGATTACAGATCATGAGCCTCTACCGCGGCATGGACCTGGCGGCGCTGGACACCGCCTACAACAACGCGGGCGCCATCGGCGGCGTGCCGGCGCGCGACCGCTTCATCGCCGAGGCGACGGCGCGCACAAAAGCGCTCGACGCCGCGGCAAAGCCGCAGCGCGACATTGCTTACGGCGGCGCCCCGCGGCAGCGGCTGGACTACTACACGGCGCGGCCCGGTGCGCCGACACTGGCCTTCATCCACGGCGGCTACTGGCGCTCGACCGACAAGGAGAACTGGGGCTACGTCGCGGCGGGGCCGCTGGCCCACGGCATCAATGTCGCCAATATCGAGTACACGCTGGCCCCGGCTAACCGTATCGAGGGTATCGTGGCGGAGGTGAGACAGGCGCTGGCTTACTTGCGCGCCAACCTCGCGCGGCTGGGCGGCGACCCGGCGGCGCTCTACGTCACCGGCCATTCGGCCGGCGGGCATCTCACGGCGATGATGTTGGGCGAGCCGGGAATCAAGGGAGCGATGCCGATCAGCGGCGTCTTCGACATGCTGCCGATGCGTCTGTCATCGATGAACGTCGATCTCCGCCTCGACGAGGGCGAAGAGAAGCGCACCAGTCCGATGCTGCGCATACCCGCCAGTGGCCCGCCGATGATCGTGGCGGTGGGCGGCGGCGAGCTGCCGGAGTTCCTGCGCCAGTCCCGCGACTACGCCGCCGCCTGGGCAGCCAAGGGGCTCAAAGGCCGCCTGCTCGAGATCGGCACGCACAACCATTTCACCGTGCTCGACGAGCTGGCCGATCCCAAGGGGGCCCTGGCGCTGGCCGTCCGCGATCTGGTCACGGGTCAGGTCTAGCCAGCACGCAACGCACGCCGCCGCGCGGGTCGGGCACATCGCCCTGGCGGCGCGGGATCAGATGGACATGCACGTGCAGGCGCGACTGGCCTGCGGCAGCACCGATATTGACGCCGATGTTGTAGCCATCCGGCTTGTGTTCGCGCTCGATCGTCTCGCGAGCCAGGTCAAGCAACTCCAGCACGGCCTGCTTCTCCGCCGCGGTCATGGCAAAGAAATCGGCGACATGCCGGCGCGGGACAACGATGACGTGGCCGGGTGACAGAGCGAACTTGTCGCGCGCCGCGTAGGCCAGCTCGTTGGCGACGACAACGTCCTCAGGAAGGCACAGCGTGCATGCCGGGACGCTCACCGCTTCACTCGTCGGCGACGAGGGCCTGCCGGTCCCCGGTCCGCAACAGCCAGATGCCGGTCTCGGCCGTGCGGCCGCGCAGCAGCACCGGCGGCGCCTGCACCATGTCCGTGAGCTCCGGCGGGCTGGCCGTGCCGGTCTCCCGGCGGACCTGCTCGACCAGCGCGTCGCTCGCCGCCAGGGCAGTGTCGAGGTCGCGCGTCCGGGCCTCGAGCCTGTTGGCGATGTTGACCGTGTCGCCGATGGCGGTGAACTCCAGGCGGCGGTCGCCGCCGATATTGCCGAGAACGGCCGGCCCGAAATGGATGCCGATCCCCGCCCGCACCGGTGGCTCGCCGCGTTCGCCGCGCTCGCGGTTCCAGCTCTCCAGCCGTTCGAGGATCATGCGGCCGCAGCGCAACGCGCGGGTCGCGTCGTAGGGGCCGGGTGCGGGCGTGCCGAAGGTCGCCATCATCTCGTCGCCGAAATAATTGTCGATGGTGCCGCCGCAGCTGAACACGGCGTCCTCGAGACGGGCATAGAACTCGCGCAGCAGGCTGACCACGGCCTCCGGGCTCTGCGAGGCGGCGAGGGCGGTGAAGCCGACGATGTCGCAGAACAGCACGGCGATGTCCTGCCGGCGCACGGCGCCAAGCGGATTCACCGACTGGGTGAGCTCGTCGACGATGTTGGGTGAAAAGTAACGCGCCAGGCTGGCGCGCTCGCGCTCGAGGATCGCCTGGCGCTCGACTACCCGCCGGGCCCGGCCGACGGCCAGCGCCAGCAGGGCCGCCACCACCAGCAGGAGCAGCACCTGCTGCTGCCAGACGACCACATCGACGAACCCGGGGTCGAACAGCGCCGCGGCGCGGTCGGCCAGGGTCATCGACCGGTACTCGGCGAACGAGCTGACCGTCACCGTCCCCGGCTGCAGGATCACCCAGAGCACGCCGCCGCTCCAGGCCAGCGCCGCCGCGACCCCGCTCCACAGGACGTAGGCCGGCGACAGGCTGAGGGCGGTGAGAGCCAGCAGCACGAAGAAGTAGAGGAAGTTCTGGCCACGCACGAGCATGGCCAGCGGCACCTCCGTCATGTGCGAGGCCAGCGGATTGGGATGCACCAGCACCGCGGCTAGCAGTGCCATCTCCAGGGTGGTGAAGACGTATTTGAGCCAGGCGCGGCCGGGCCGGGCGCTGACGGCGAGCTGGATGAAGGCGAGGGTGGCGAAAATCGCCACGACCCCGAGATAGTAAACGACCGAGACCTCGCGCTGCGCGGCGACCAGCCAGACGGCGATGACGCCGAGCGCCGCCAGCCGGGCGTAGGTCGCCAGCTGCAGGCCGCCGAGCTGCTCGCGCGCAAAGGCCAGCCGCAGGCGCGCAGTGCGCCGTTCTGCCAGCGTCGAGGTCGCTGGGCTGGAGGGAGGCAGCATTCTATTTCCGTTCCCCTGTGCGGCCCACTCTAGCAGGCCACGCCACTGCGCGGCAGCTCATGCCAGGGTCGGCCGGACGGCGTTGAGCAGGCGGCGGAAGCCGCTGCGCCATTCGTCGATCCGGTGGTGCCGGCGGACATGCTCGCGGGCCGCAGCCCCGATGCGCCGGCGCCGCTCCGGGTCGAGATGCAGCCGTTCCATCTCCTGGAACAACGAGACCGAGAAATCTCCGGGCTCCTTGGAAAAGACGGGCTCGAAGGTTTGGTGGAGGAAGCCGATCTCGTCGTACCAGGCGGTCTTGCCGCGCCGGCCGGGCACCACGATTCCGGTTCTGTCGTGCGTGACGAACTCCTCGTTGCCCGGCGCGTCCGAGACCACCGTCGGCAGGCCGCAATACATGGCACGCAGCACCGACAGCGCGTGCAGCCCGACCGAGGGCACGAGGAAGACGTCGGCGGTCATCAGCAGCTCGACCAGCTCGTCGTCGCTGGCGCGCTGCTCGATCAGCATGAGGTTGGGGATCCGGCGCACGAATCCCCGGAACTCCTCGCCGTAGTGGGAGACCGGCAGGGTCGAGAGCACGATCAGGCGGACGTCTGGATACTTGGCGACGAGCTGCAGAAAGGCGCGGATGACGTCGCTGCCGCCGCGCAGCACGAAGCTCGATTCCTGCTGCGACCAGGAATTGGTGAAGAGAAACGTCGTGCCCGGCAGGCCGCCGCGCCCGCCCTGGCGCTCGTTGATCGTCTTGGTCGCGGCGGAGGAGAACTCAACCCCCAGCGGGATGTGATGGACTTTTGCCGCCAGCGCCTCGCTCTCGAAGAGCACGGGCAGAAAATCGTGGCTGTGCCTCAGGTGCGAGAACACGCCGCGGCAGGAAGGCGATTCCAGCAGGCGCTTGACGAAGCGATAGGCCGGAAGCTTGCGGATATCGACCTGGGCCGAGATGCCGTGCCAGACGAACGGCGCAAACAGGGTGATCATCTCCTCGATATGGAGAAACCACGGAATCCGGCCGTGGGTGAGCGGGGCGGTGTGCAGGAAATGCAGATCGCAGGGGGCGAGCATCATGGCCTGCGTCTGCAGGCCGCGCGAGACGACGAACTCGTCGATATCTGCGGCGATGGGTACGGGCGTCAGGCCGGAGAGGTCGCGCCGCAAGGCGTTCGCCTCCTGCTGGGCACGCTGGATGTTTGCTGTGTCGGCGGGCGAGAGGGCGAAGTCGAAACTGTAGCCTGGATAATCGGCGATCAGGCTGCCGGGAAGCGGGTGGTCGCCGTTGAAGCGCTGCAGACCGGGCGCGTTCCACGGCGTTCCGACGCGGATCTCGCGGCTGGTCATGCGGCGCGCGTGCACCCCTGCGGCTTGACCTTGCGCGCGGTGGAGGCGGGGAACTTGGCCAGCTTGCCGGGCGGCCGCATCGGCCGGCGCACCAGCTCGCCGCCGCAATTGGGGCAGTGGCCGGCGAGCACGCCCTCGGCGCAGGTCCGGCAGAACGTGCACTCGAAGGAGCAGATACGCGCCTCCGCCGACTCCGGCGGCAGGTCGCGGTCGCAGCATTCGCAATTGGGTCTGAGCTCGAGCACGACGAATCCTCCTTGGGCCGAAATGCCGCCGCACCCTAGCCTAAAACCCTCAATCGGGGATAGGAGAGGAGACGCGAGACACACGGAGATGCCATGGAGCGCGACGCCTTCGGATTCTTCCATCCCTTCCGGGTCCGCTACTCGGAGATCGATCTGCAGGGCGTGGTGTTCAACGCCCACTACCTGACCTATTTCGACACGGCGATCACCGAGTATTTCCGCTCACTCGGCGTCGACGTCATCGCCGAGGCGAAGGCGACGGGTGTCGACTTCCATACGGTGCGCAGCCTCGTCGAGTACAAGGCGCCCATCCGCCTGGATCAGGAGATAGACGTCGGCTGCCGGGCCGCCCGGCTGGGCCGCTCCAGCCTGACCCTGGCGCTGGCCATCTTCGCCAGGGGCGACACCAGGCTGCTGGCGAGCGGCGAGATCGTCTGGGTCAATACCGACCAGCGCACGCACAAGCCGGTGGCGATCGGCGAGCGCCTGCGCGAGATCCTGCGCCGGCGCGAGGGTGCTAGGCTGACGGACGGCTAGGCCGTGGCCAGGACCACGCGGATCAGCGGCCGCAGCCTTTCCATCAGAAAGCGCTTGGCCAGCGTCGGGCGGTCGCGGAAATCGTCGCGCACCCGCGGCCGCGACAGCGTGCTGATGAAGACGAAGGGGATGCCGCGGTTGGCCAGCGCCTGGGCTACCGGGTAGACCAGCTTCTCCGAGGCGTCGAGATCGATGACCGCACCGCCGAGCTCGAGCTCTCGGGCCATGGGCACGGCCTTCTCCAGGCTGACGACCGGACCGACGGTCGGCCAGCCGAGCTTGGAAAGGATGTTCTCGATCAGAAGCGCCATCCGGCTTTCGGATTCGACGATCAGCCAGGGGGGCCGGTCGTCGACCGTGGGGGTCGCCGGGACCCGCCGCACCGTGAACATGGTCGTCATCATGAGACACCGCGCCTTTCTCACCGCGATTGTCTCGATTCCACGACAAATTGACGTAACCCGCTGTGCGCTAACGCACAATTCCGCGTGCATCCGTAGTCAGCGGGGTCTGGGGTTATTCCAGTTCGGCGTCGATGGCGGCACCGATGAGGATGGCCATGGTCGACAGCCAGAGCCAGATCATCAGGCCGACGACGGCACCCAGCGAGCCGTAGGTGGCGTTGAAGTCGGTGATGCTCGCGGCATAGCGCGAGAAAAGCATCGAAACGCCGATCCATAGCGCGGCGGCCGTGCCGCTGCCCCAGGTCAGCCAGCGCCAGGGCTGCCGGTCGCGGCTGGGCCCGTAGTGGCTGACCAGGGCTATGGCGGCAACGACGGCGACGAAGAAGACCGGCCAGCGCGCCACCGAGATCAACCCCTCCGTCGCCTGCTCGAGGCCGATGAGGCGCAGCAGGATGGGCAGGGCGACAATGGCCAGCAAGGTGACGATAACGAACAGCATGGCGCCGAGCGTGAAGAGCAGGGACAGGCCGTTGAGCCGCAGGAAGCCGCGCGTTTCGACCTCGCCGCGGATGATGTTGAGGGCGCCGAAGATCGCCTTCATGCCGGCATTGGCGCTCCACAGCGAGATCAGCAGGCCGATCAGGAAGGTGAGGCCGAGCGTGTGCTCGTCATTGTTCGCCGCCAGCCGGTCCAGCTGCCCGACCGCCACGCGGATGGCATCCGCCGGCAGCAGCGGCGACAGGGCCGAGAGCTGGCTGGCGATGAGTGCGGTGTCGCCCAGCAAACCGTAGATGGCGACCAGCGCCGCGATCCCGGGGAAGATCGCCAAAATGGCGAAAAACGCCACACCCGCGGCGCTCAATACCAGCCGGTCTTCGACCGCCTCGCGATGCACGCGGCGCAGCACATCCTTCCAGCCGCGGGCGGGGCTATTCGGGTCCCGACTCATCTACCGAGGCAGGGCGATGCGTCGGTAGGACAGCGCCTCGGCGACATGCACGCGGGCGACGGTCGCCGCCCCGTCGAGGTCGGCCAGCGTGCGCGCCACGCGTAGCACGCGGTGATAGCCGCGAGCCGACAGTTTCAGGCGTTCGGCGGCATCAGTCAGCAATTTGCGGCCGGCCGGCTCGGGTGCGGCCATCTCCTCCAGCAATTCGCCGTCGAGCTCGGCGTTGGTGCGCGGCCGCTGCGCTTCGGGCAGCGCCTTGACGCGCTCGGCCTGCACTGTGCGGGCCCGGGCGACCCGCGCGGCGACGTCGGCCGACGATTCCGCTGGCGGCGGCAGCGACAGATCGGCCGCGGTGACGGCCGGCACGTCGACATGCAAATCGATGCGGTCGAAAAGCGGCCCCGAAATCTTCGACTGGTACTCAATGGCGCATTTCGGCGCCCGGCCGCAGGCCTGGCCCGGATCGTCGAGGTAGCCGCAGCGGCAGGGATTCATCGCGGCGATCAGCTGCACGCGCGCCGGATAGGTGATGTGGGCGTTGGCCCTCGCCACCACGGCGCGGCCGGACTCCAGCGGCTGGCGCAGGGCCTCGAGTGCCGCGCGGGCGAATTCCGGGAGCTCATCGAGGAAGAGGACGCCGAGATGCGAGAGCGAAATCTCGCCGGGCTTGGCGCGCAGGCCGCCGCCGATCAGGGCCGGCATCGAGGCCGAGTGATGCGGGCTGCGGAAGGGGCGTTGGCGCGACAAGCCGCCTTCGGCCAGCAGTCCAGCGATCGAGTGGATCATGCTGACCTCGAGCGCCTCGGCGGGTGCGAGCGGCGGCAGGATTCCCGGCAGGCGCTGGGCCAGCATCGACTTGCCGGCACCCGGCGGGCCGACCATCAGCAGATGATGTGCGCCGGCGGCGGCCACTTCGAGGGCCCGCTTGGCCGTCTCCTGGCCCTTGATGTCGCGCAGATCGGGGACTGTCCCTTCAGCGGCAGCCGCGCGGGGCATGGGCGGGCTGAGAACCTGCGTGCCCTTGAGGTGATTGATCAGGGCCAGCAGCGAATCGGGGGCGAGCACTTCGCCGCCGGCCCAGGCCGCCTCGCCGCCGCAAGAGGCCGGGCAGATGAGGCCACGGTCGCGGGCGTTGGCGCCCATGGCGGCCGGTAGGGCGCCAGCCACGGCTGTCAGCTTGCCGTCGAGCGCCAGCTCGCCCAGCGCCACGTAGCGCGCCATGGTCTCGGCCTCGATCACGCCCATGGCCACCAGCAGACCTAGCGCGATCGGCAGGTCGTAGTGGCTGCCTTCCTTGACCAGGTCGGCGGGCGACAGGTTGATGGTGATGCGCCTGGGTGGCAGCGCCAGGCCCAGCGCCGCGAGGGCGGCTCGCACCCGCTCGCGGGCCTCGGCCACCGTCTTGTCGGGCAGGCCGACGATGGTGAAGCTCGGCAGGCCGCCGCCGATATGCACCTGCACGTCAACCTCGACGACGTCGATCCCCTGAAAGGCGACGGTGTTGACGCGCGCGACCATGCAAACGACTCCGCTGGAGCGCTTACGCTAGCCGCTCGTCCGGGTCCCGTCGAGCGCGCTGGCGATGCCATCGACCTGCCGCTATACACGCGCTACCGCAGCAGGTGGACCATTCCGACGATCTTGCTCGCCGTATTCTTCAGACGCGATTAGGCTCGGTCGGTGGCGAACGGAGAGACAACAACAAGCGCGACGCGCTATGCGGCACTTCTGGCCGCCGTTCTGCTGGTGGCGCTCAATCACCGCCCCGGCGTGGCTTCCATCGCGCCGCTGCTGGAAAACATCCGTGCCGATCTCGGACTCAGCCACACCGCCGCTGGGCTCCTGACCACACTGCCGGTTCTCTGCATGGGGTTGTTTCCGCTAGCCGCGGCCCGGTTTGCCGAACGGCTGGGCCTCGAGCGGGCGCTGTTCGCCGGTCTGGTGCTGCTCGCTCTGGCAACTGCGGCCCGTCTGGCCGGCATGAATCCGGTCGTGCTGTTTGCCTCGGCGCTGCTCATCGGCGTGGCCGTCGCTGTCAATCAGACGCTGGCCCCTGCCCTCATCAAGGCCCACTTTAAGCAGCCGCTGCTGGTCATGGGCCTCTACGCGACGACGATCACCGTCGGTGCGGCGTTGCCTGCCGCACTCACAGTCCCCCTCGCCCATGTCAGTGGCGGTTGGCCGGCGGCACTCGCCATCTGGGCATTGCCCGCGCTGATCGCCGCCCTGGCGTGGTGGCGGGTGGTCGGCCTGCCCTACGTCCCGACAGCGCGTTCGACTCCCAGCGGCACACCCTGGCGCACGCGCCGCGGCTGGCTGATTGCCTTCCTCTCTAGCGGTGCATTCGGCACGTTCTTCGCGATCCTGGCGTGGACGGCACCGCTCTATTTCGAGCAGGGCTGGAGCGCTGAACGGGCAAGCCTTCTGCTCACCCTGGTCATCGTCTGCCAGATCACCGGCAATCTCGCTTTTGCCGTGCTTGCACATCGTGCCAGGGACAGGCGCCCGTGGATCGTCTCGGCGCTGCTGGTGCTGATCGCGGGCGTCGCCGGCATGGCAACGGCGCCGCTGGCAGCGCCTTGGCTGTGGGCGGCACTTGCCGGGCTCGGTGGCGGCGGCCTGTTCCCGCTGGTCATGAACCTGCCGCTCGACAATGCCGACGAACCGGCGGCGGTGGCGCGCCTCACCGCCATGGCGCAGAGCGCCGGTTATCTTCTGGCGGCACCGCTGCCGGCGTTTCTCGGCTGGTTGCGCGGGCTGAGTGACGGCTTCACCGTGCCCTACCTGTTCCTGGTAGCATTCTCGACCGCGATGATCATCGCCGTCAGCCGTTTGCGGCCGCGGCCGATCTAGCGTTCGGGCCGCTCGAGGTTGGCATAGACGCGCAGCAGTAATGCCTTGAGCGTCGCCTCTTCGGCCGGCATGAAGCTCCGGAAGGCCCGGCGCTCGTAGCGCTGAGCGATGGGAATGATGGCTCGGGTGATCCGCTGTCCCTTGTCTGTCAGCGCCACCGAGACCTCGCGCTGGTCGCCGTCCATGCGCTCACGGCTCAGCAGGCCGGCCCGAACCATGCGCCCGACCAGGCGCGACAGGGTAGAGAGGTCGATCGAGGTCAGCCCCGCTAGATCGGAGAGGCGTTGCCCGCCCTGGTCCGCCAGTGCCGCCAGCACACGCCATTCTTGCAGGGCGATGCCGCGGCGACGGATCTCCCGGCCGAACTCGACGGCCAGACGGGCGCCGGCCCGGTTGATCAGGTAGGGAAGGTAGTGGCCGAGATCGAACATCAGTCGGCGAATTCCGGCATGATCTCGGCGGCGAAGCGGTCCATCTGCTCCAGCACCATGGTGTTGGGCTTGAGCCCGTAGTTGAAATAGAGGATCACCTCGGAGATGCCGGCCTTCTCCACCTGCTTCAGGTCGTCGATGATCTTCTGCGGGCTGCCTGTGAGGATCGACTTGGAGGTCAGGCTCTCCGCCTTCATGTTCTTGAGGATGTCGACGATCTCCAGGAAATACTTGAGGGTCGGCGGCACGGTCTTGGCATCCGAGGGAAAGGCCGCGATCAGTGCGTCCTTGAAGTAGCGGATCAGCGCCTCGCGCCCGTAATCCTCTTCCTGCTTCGTATCGGCGATGTGGCAGAAATAACTGCACATGGCGCGGCGCGGCGGTTTGTTGAAGCGCGCGCATTCCTGGCGGAAAGCCTCCACCCCCTGCGCCAGGCTGCCGTAGACCATGGCGGCGGCGAAGGGTGCAAAGATGATGTTCCAGTCGTTGCGCGCGGCCAGCTCCATCGACATCTTCGAGAAACAGGCGACATAGGGTCGCAAGGGGTTCTGCGCCGGCCGCGGCCGCACCTCGATGTTCTCGAACTGATAGTACTTGCCCTTGTGCGACCACTTGCCCGGCTCGGTCCAGGCCCGCCACAGGATCTCCAGCCCCTCGGCGAAGAGCTCGGCCGAGTTCTGGAAGTCGGCGCCGAACGGCGCGTATTCGAGCCGATCATAGCCGCGGCCGGCGGCGAAATCGACGCGCCCGCCCGAGAGCAGATCCAGTGTCGCCCACTCCTCGGCGACATGAAGCGGATGGTGCACCGGCAGCAGCACGACGGCGGGCGCGAGCCGGATGCGGCTGGTGGCCCCCGCCAGCTTGGCCAGCAGGATATTCGGGCAGGCATTGACGCCAAGCAGGTTGAAATGATGCTCGCCGATCCAGGCGGAGTTGAGGCCGATCTTTTCGGCATGCAGGGCCTGGTTGTAGATCTCCCGTACGA
>VGEI01000035.1 GCA_016869415.1 Alphaproteobacteria bacterium | reverse complement strand
AAGTCGCGTCCTAGATTGAACAGCGACGCGACGATGGCGAGGAACAGTCCAAGCAGCGCGGTCATCACGCTCGACGCTAGCGCGATTCAGCCGTGAGTCAACCGGTTGGAATTCTCGGTACACACAAGGCTTCGTGGTAATGCTTGTCATGGCGTGGTCTCCAGTCCGGCCCTTCAATGCCGGACGTTTCGAGGTTGAAACACCCCGGAGACTACGCCACACTCAATTCCTACCAACCTCGCGACGGCACCCGGAAACCGGTTCGGTAAGCGTCCGATCCTTGCCTATCTGTATGCGGAACCCGAGGCCTGGCCCAATGGCCAAGCCATACCGGGGTCTGCAGTCTAAAAGCACCGGGGGAAATCGGTATGTTTTCAAACCTGGTCTCAGGGGACGAGATCGCGTTCATCTCGCTGAGCTATCGAGGCTTGCTGGACTTGACCCGCCCACTTCCTTCACGCTGAATCCAAACTTCTTGGATCGGCTCTTGCGGGGTTCAGAGACCGCCGGACCGCCGCCTACTGTTGAAGAGGCCCCGATTCACGGCAAACGAAAACGACTCGTCGCAGCCGCCGACGATCCTGCTATCCGCCCGAGCCCGATCGCGGCCAGCAGGCCGTTGCCCGAGAGATAACCCCAGCATTCGGGGCCGGATAGCCCGCAGGCCGCCCCTCCGGCGGCAAAAAGATTTGGCAGCGGCGCGCCGCCGGCTCGAAGGACCCGCGCGCTGTCATCGACAAGCAACCCGCCTTGGGTATGAAAGAGGGCCCCGGTGACCTTGACGCCGTAGAAAGGGGCCTTGAGCACCGGCTTAGCGGAGAAGTCGCGAGCCCACGGATCGCTCTGTCGACCGTTAACCATATCCTCGACTGCGTTCTGCGTGTCCGCCAACGCCTGCTCTGGCAGGCCGAGCTCGCGCGCGAGCTCACGCATGCCGGGCGCCGAATGGATAGCGCCGGCAGCAACCGCCTCGCGATAGTCTTCGAACTCCAACCCAAGCATGTGCCGACGCTCATCGTAGACGTTCCAGGCGAACCCGCCCGGCTGCGCCAGCACCGCTCTGGCCTGCTCCGAGTAACCCAGGTGCTCGTTGGAGAAGCGCTGTCCGGCAGCGTTCACCTGGAACCCGCCTTCCATCATCAGCGCCCAGGTGACCAGGATGTTGTACGGCGTCGCCACCGAGCCGTGGCCCTGATAAGCGCCCATGTCGCGCGTCGCCGCTCCCAGGCCCCAGCCCCAGGCAAGGGCGTCCCCCTGGTTGCCAGCATGACCGAAATACAGGGCCGAGGCCATCTCCGGGATGCATTGCCGAACCATACCGGCATTCCCGCCAAAGCCGCTGCAGGCCAGCACCAAGGCGCCGCAGCCGATCATCTCCATTGTCCCGTCCGGCCGGTCGATCCGGACACCGGCGATTTGATCGTCCTCGACATAAAGCGCGTGGACATGAGCGTCCGTGGCCACGTCCACTCCGGCCCGTGCGGTGGCGTCTCCGAGATAGACTATCAGCTCGGCGCCGGTACGCTTGGGCGTGCCATGCATGCGCAAGACCGAGTGACCGGGATAGAGAAACCCTTCCACCACCGAGAACGGCACGCGATGGACATCGGCCAGCCAGTCAAGGGTTGGGCCGATCGTCGTGGTGAGCGTAACAACCAACCGTGGCTCGGCATGACCCCGAGCCTTGGCCTGGATATCGCGAGCGAAAATCTCAGGCGTGTCGACGATACCCCTGGCAGCCTGGGCCCTGGTGCCGGCGGCCGGCACCAGGCCAGAGGACAGGGCGGTGGAGCCCTGCGGCACGGCATCGCGCTCCAGCACCAGCACGTCCGCCCCGGCATCGCGGGCCGCAAGGGCTGCCGTCAGACCGGCCGCGCCAGCCCCGACGATCAGCACGGATACACTAAGAGGGAACTGGACGCCCCGCGCGGGAAGAACCTCGGGCGCGAAGCGGCTCATGCTGCAAGGGCCGCCAGCAGTTCCGCGCAGGTCATCACCGGCGAAATCACCGCCAGCGAGGCCACGGTGGTGTTGTGGATGCTATCGCTGAAGGCGGCGCAGCCGTCCGACAGCAGCACGGTTGCGAAATCGCGGACATGGGCGTCGCGCAGAGTCGAGGCGACTCCGCCATTGGTGACGATGCCCGCGAAGATCAGCGTCTCGATGCCGGACTTGCGCAGCACGAATTCCAGCCGGCTCATGTAGAAGGCCGAGTAGGCCACCTTGTCGACCGCGATATCGGCCGGCCGCAACTCGTCGATCAGCGCATGCCCGACACCGCCCGGCGCGAAATCGCCCTTCGTTAGGAATGGCCGCAGCTTCTTCAGGTGCGGCGCGATGATCGGCTCCCCGCCTCGCCCCGGCACCAGGGTGAAGTGGGTGGAGACGATCAGCAGCCCTGCGCGGCGGGCGGCGTCCACGACCGGCTTGAGGCGCCCCGGCAACGCCGCGATCGAGGGCGCCGACTGTCCGGCGCGGCCGTAGGCCCCCTTGGGATGCAGAAAGTCGTTCTGCAGATCGACCAGCAGAAGGGCTGTGGGCGCGGCATCGAAACGGCGTGTCATGGCTTGCGCCCCAGGATGACGTTACCGAATCCATCTACGCGAGCTACAAGATCGGGATCGACCACGGTGGTCGCGTCCGGCTGCTCCAGGATCGCCGGCCCGACGATCTCCGCCCCCACCGGCAGGCTGAGACGATCGAAGATACGTGCCAGCCATGGCCTGCCCTCGAACCAGACCTCGCGCTCGCCGGTCTGCGCCTCCACAACCGAACCGCCCTCCGGTCGTAGCCGCCGGAGGTCGAGCTTCGGCCGCCGGCCGATCACGGCGATGCGCAAGGTGAGCACGCGCATCGGGACGTTCTCGAGAAGCCGCCCGAAGGTCTGGCGATAGGCGGCTTCGAACGCAGCCTGAATGGCCTGCGATGTCAGCGGCCCATCATCCGGTAGCGACACTGCCACGGTGTGCGTCTGGCCGATATAGGACATGTCGAGTTCGACATAGGTGCCAATCCCCTCAAGGGTCACGCCGCTGCGTTCCAGAAGCCCTCGGCCATCGCGCGCCGCCTCACCGATCACCCGCTGCAGCCCCTCGACATCCAGAGCGTCGAGCGGCCGATTCACCGTGTGCACGAAATCGTGGCGCATGTCCGCGATCACGCAGCCCAGGGCCGAGGTGACTCCGGGATAGCGCGGCAACAGAGCCGAGGCCAGCCCGACCGCCTTGATCAGCGCCCCGGCATGCAGACCACCGGCGCCGCCGAAGGGCATGAGGGAGAAGCGCTTGGGATCGTGGCCGCGCTCGATCGAGACCAGCCGGATGGCGCCCGCCATGTGCGAGTTGGCCACGCGCAGGATCGCCTCGGCTGCCGCGAAGGTGTCGAGCCCCAGAGGCGTGCCGACCCGGGCATCGATGGCCCGCCTGGCCGCCGCGACATCGAGACGCGAGAGCTTGCCGCCAATCGGCCGCTCGGCGTTGATCCGACCCAGAACTAGATTGGCGTCGGTCACTGTCGGCTCCGCGCCCTTGCCGTAGCAGGCGGGACCCGGATCCGATCCCGCCGACTTCGGCCCAACGCGCAGCAAACCGCCGCGATCCATGCCGGCAATCGAGCCGCCGCCGGCCCCGATGGTGGTGATCTCGATCATCGGCGTGCGCACGACGAGCCCGAAGTCGATGGTGGTCTGCGCCGCCAGCACCGAACGCCCGCCGGCGATCAGCGCCACATCGAAGCTCGTACCGCCCATGTCGCCGGTGATGATGTTGAGAAACCCGGCCGACCCGGCAATATGCGCCGCCGCCATCACGCCGGCGGCGGGACCCGAGAGCGCTGTGCGCACCGGCAGCCGGGCGGCGATGTCGACCGGCATCACGCCGCCGTTCGACTGGACGATGAGGAGTTGACCTTCGCTTCCCCGCTCCTTCAGCCGGCCGTCCAGCACCGCCAGGTACGAGGCCACCACCGGCTGAAGATAGGCGTTGAGCGCCGTCGTCGAGGCGCGCTCGAACTCCCGGATCTCCGGCAGGATCTCGCAGGAAGCGCTGACATGCTGGTTGGGCCAGACCTCGCGCAGCGCCGCCAGGGCGGCACATTCGTTGGCGGCATTGGCATAGGCATTGATGAAGACAATCGCGACCGAGTCCGCGCCGCGCTCGCGCAAAACCGTGGCGACCCGCTTCACCTCCTGCGGATCGACGGGTGTCCGGATCGAGCCATCGGACAGCGTGCGCTCCGCCACCTCCAGGCGTAGATCGCGCGGTACCACAGGCACGAACTCGCCCCACAGACCCCAGGTCTGGCGCCGATCGCGCCGGCGCATCTCCAGCACGTCGGCGAAACCCGCCGTGGTGATCAGTCCGGTCCGCGCCCCCTTGCGCTCCAGCAGGGCGTTGGTGCCCACGGTGGTGCCGTGAACGATGGCGGCCAGAGTCGCGAACGGATGACCGCCGGCGACAATGCCATCAAGGAAACCGATCGATTGATCGCCGTGTGTGGACGTCACCTTGCGCGTGCCGAGCCTCCCGGACGCCTCGTCGCAGAAAAAGAGATCGGTGAAGGTGCCTCCGACATCGACACCCACGACGACGGACGGACGGCTCATGATCCGTTCCCGTCCGTGCCGTAATCGCGCTTCGCCGCCTCGGGCGTGAGATAGCCCAGGCGCAGGTCGCGCCGTACCGCCTCGGCCGGACGCTGACGCGGATCGCCGTACCCGCCTCCGCCGGGAGTCTCCAGGCGCAGCCGCTGGCCGCGTGTGATGGAGAGCCCTACCATCTTGGAGGCCATCGGCGGCGATTTCAGCGCGCTGCCCTCGGGATAGGTGAAGCGGTTGAGCGCGCCGGGCCGACCGCCGACGACACCCGGCGGCGCAAACCGCCCGCGCTCACCGAACAGGAAGATGTCCGCTTGCTCCTCCAGCAGTTCCAGTTCGTAAACAGCACCGAGCCCACCGCGGTGGCGGCCCGGCCCACCGGAATCGGGACGCAGGGCCCAGTGGGTGAACATCACCGGATAGGCGGCCTCCAGGATCTCCAGCGGCGGGATGGTCGCCGTGGAGATCGGTGCGTTGCCGTGATTGAGGCCGTCGCCCTCCGGGTTGCCGCCCAGCCCACCGCCGAAGAACGAGAACATCACCCAGCGCCGCCCGTCGCGCCGATGGCCCGCCAGCGACAGCGCGTTGATCGTGCCGTAAGCGCAGCCGTTGACCCGGTCCGGCGCCGCATGGGCCAGCGCCTGGAACACCACGTCGATCACCCGCAGGATGGTCTCGGTGTAGCCGCCAACCGGCTTTGGCGCACGGGCGGCCAGGATCGACGGCTCGGGGATGACGAAGTCGACGGGCTCGAGACAGCCGGCATTGGCCGGCACGTCGCGGAAGACATGCTTCAAGGCCACGTAGCAACTGGCAATAGCCGTCGAGCGGGCAATGTTGACCGGCCCCGCGCACGGGGCCGCGCTGCGCGAAAAATCCATAGTCAGGCGGTCGCCTGTGACGGTCAGATCGAGGGCGATCCGGAGCGGCCGATCGGCGATGCCGTCATTGTCGAGGAAATCCTCGGCCGAGTAGGTGCCATCGGGCAGGTCGCGGATATGGGCGCGCATCAGCCGAGCCGCCATGGCGCGCAACTCGGCAAAGGCCGTGGCGATTGTTTCAGCGCCATATTCCGCGATCAGCTCCCCCAACCGCTTCGCGCCGAGATCGAGCGCGTTGACCTGGCCGTTGAGATCGCCGTAGAGGCTGGTCGGCTGGCGGGAGTTGCAGGACAGGATCTCGACAATATCGTCGTTCAGCCGCCCGGCATCGACCAGCTTGACCGGCGGGATGTGCACGCCCTCCTGGTAGCTCTCGCTGGCCACCGGATTGTAATTGCCCGGCACGTTGCCGCCGACATCGTGCCAGTGTCCGACCGAGGCCAGCCAGCAGAAGACCCTCCCGTCGTGGAAATAGGGCCGCACCAGCTTGAAGTCGGAGAGATGTGTGCCGCCGTCGTAGGGATCGTTGAAGATGAAGACATCGCCGTCGACCAGCGTGCCGCGCCCCGCCTTGGCGATGGTGGCGCGCACCGCGAAGGCCATGACGCCGACGAAGATCGGCAGGCCGGACTTGCCCTGCACCAGCGTGTCGCCGGTCTCGGCGTCGTAAAGGCCATGCGAGGCGTCATGCGCCTCGGCAATGATGGGGTTGAACGCCGTGCGAAAGAGCGTGGCATCCATCTCGTCGGCGATCTGCTCCAGGCGCCCCTTGAGCACCGCCAGTGTCACGGCATCGATCATCGCGTCAGTCTCCGGCGTAGCGCCGGCCACGGGCGCGAAAGTCGTCGGTTCCCAGCAGGGCGTTGAGCCCTGCAAAGTCTAGCATGCGGTCGCGGTAGGGCTCGGTCGTGCCCTGCGTCCGGAGGCTGGTGAAATAGTCCCGCAGCGCGAAGGCCAGCGCCCGGACGGTCCCGCCGGGAAAGATAACCAGCCTGAAGCCGAGCGCCTGCAGCTCTGCGGCCGAGAGCGGCGGGGTCTTACCGCCTTCCACCATGTTGGCCATCACCGACACCACAGGGCCGAAGCACATCGCGATCTCCTGCATCTGCGCGCGGCTGGTCGGCGCCTCGATGAACAGCAGGTCGGCGCCGGCCTCGGCATAGGCGGCGGCGCGATCGAGGGCAGCGGCGAAGCCTTCGACCGCGATAGCGTCGGTGCGCGCGATCAGCAGCGTGTTGGCAGAGGTCCGCGCGTCCAGGGCCGCCTTGATCTTACCGACCATCTCCGCGGTTGACACCAACGCCTTGTCGGCGAGGTGGCCGCAGCGCTTGGGCGTGACCTGATCCTCGATCTGGAGCGCCGAGGCACCGCGCTGCTCGAACATCCGGACGGTGCGCTGCACGTTGAGCGCGTTACCGAAGCCGGTGTCGATGTCGACGATCACCGGGATAATGGTGCGCTCGCGGATAGCGCTCAGCGCGTCGGCCACTTCGGTCACAGAGACCAGACCGATATCGGGCATCGCGAAGCGCGTGTAGCACAGGCTCGCCCCCGACAGATACGCCGCCTGGAAGCCGGATTCCGCGACTAGGCGCGCCGACAGTCCGTCGAAGACGCCCGGCGCCACGACGATATCGGGGCCGGACAGGAGATCGCGGAGCCCGCTCATGACGCGGTCCCCGGTTTCAGTCTCTTGGCCAGATGCGGCAGCAGGCCGCCGTCGTTCACCATTTCAAGAAGATGAGCCGGGATCGGAACGCAGGGATAGCTCTGGCCCTGCGTACGGTTGGTGATCCGGCCCTCGATGGCATCGACCGTCAGCGCATCTCCCGGACGTATACGCCCGGCCTCGGCACACTCCAGCGGCGCCAGTCCGAGATTGAGGCAGTTGCGGAAGAAAAGCCCGGCAAAGGACCGGGCGATCACGGCCGCCACCCCAAGCTGACGCAGCACCATGGCCGCCTGCTCGCGCGAGGAACCCATACCGAAGTTCTCGCCGCCGATCACGAAGTCGCCCTGCGCAACATCGCGCGCGAATGCCGGATCGAAGCTTTCCAGGCAGTGCCGCGCCAGGGCCTCGATCGACCCCTTCATGTAGAGACCGGGCGCCAGCGCGTCGGTGTCGACGTTGTCGCCGAAGACGAAGGCGCGGCCAGTTCCTGGCGTGGCGCTCATGCGGCAACCTTCTCCGCCAGCTGCGGCCGTGGATCGGTGATCCGGCCGGTGACGGCCGAGGCCGCCACCGTATAGGGCGAGCCGAGATAGACCGATGAGCCGGGATGCCCCATGCGGCCCTTGAAGTTGCGGGCGGTTGATGAGAGGCATACCTCACCCTCGGCCAGCACTCCGGCGCCATACCCGGCGCAGGCCCCGCAGCCGGACGGCATGAGGATGGCGCCCGCCGCGGTCAATGCCGCGAGCGTGCCGTCGGCCGCCGCCGCGGCGAGGATACGCTGCGACGCTGGCGCCACCAGCAGCCGCGTGCCGCGCGCCACCGTGCGGCCGCGCAGAATGGAAGCAGCCATGCGTAGGTCGTCGAGCTTGGCGCCCGTGCAGGCGCCGATATAGCACTGGTCGATCTTGACTCCGGGATAGTCGCCGACCGGCGCCGCATTCTCGGGCGAATGCGGCGCTGCCACCTGCGGCTCCAGCCGGCTGGCGTCGAAGTCCCAGACCTTGGCGAAGGCCGCGTCGGCGTCGCTTTGCCACGACAGTGCATCGGACACAATGACACCGGCCGCGGCCAGCGCCTCGACCGTGGTCTGGTCCGGGGCGATGAGTCCGGTCTGGGCGCCGAGCTCGGCCGACATGTTGGTCAGCACCATGCGCTCGGGCATGGACAGCGCCGCGATCGCCGGGCCGACATACTCGACCACGCCGTACCGGACCGTGCCGAGCCCCATCTCGCGGCACAGCGTCAGCATGATGTCCTTCGCCGCCAGTCCTTCGCCCAGCCGCCCAGCCCAGCGCACCTGATGGGTCGGCGGCACCTTGAGCCAGATATCGCCGGTGACCAGCACGCCGCACATCTCCGTGGCGCCGATACCAAACATGAAGCAGCCCCAGGCGCCCGCCATGGGCGAATGCGAGTCGCCGCCGACGGCGAAGATGCCCGGCCGCAAATGGCCGCGCTCGGGCAAGATCACGTGACAGATACCCTGCATGTCGTAGAAGTTGGCCACACCCTCGTCGCGCACCCATTTTCGGGTGAGGTCGAGAATCGCGGCACTATCGGCGTCGAAGGCCGGGACGTAGTGGTCGGTGACCACGACGATGCGGCTCACGTCCCACGGCTTGGCGCCGAGCTGGTTCAGCATCGCCTTGTGGCGGCGCGGCCCGCTCGAATCGTGAACCATGGCGAGGTCGACCTTGCAGGTGACGATCTCACCGGGTTCGACAGACGATCGTCCGGCGGCGCGGGCGATGATCTTCTCGGCAAGCGTGCGACCCATGGTCAGACTCCCAGGTACGCGCGGCGAAGAGCGGGATCCTCGCGCAGCGAGGCGGCGGTGCCCGACAGGACGATACGCCCGTTCTCCAGGACGTAGCCGCGCTGCGCCAGCTCCAGCGACTGCACGACGTTCTGCTCCACCAGCAGCAGCGCCAGCCCTTCCTCGTGCAGCCGCCGGATGAGCGCGAACATCTCCTCGACCAGCAGCGGCGACAGGCCCAGCGACGGCTCGTCAAGGATCAGCAGACGCGGCTCGGCCATCAGCCCGCGGCCGATGGCCAGCATCTGCTGCTCGCCGCCGGATAGCGTACCGGCCGCCTGCGGCAGCCGTTCACCCAAGCGCGGGAAGATGGCCGTGACGCACTCCAGGTTGCGCGAGCAGTGGCCCCGTGCCCGGCGGTAGCTACCCAGCTCCAGGTTCTCGAGGACCGTGAGGTTCGGAAAGATGCGGCGCCCTTCCGGAACCTGGACCAGACCGCGGGCCACGATACCCATCGAAGGCGCTCCGGTGATGTCCTCGCCCTCGAACAGCACTTGACCGGCCGACGGCTGGAACAGACCGGAAAGATTATTGTTGAGCGTCGACTTGCCTGCCCCGTTGCTGCCGAGCAACGTTACGATCTCCCCGGCATCGACCTGCAGGTCAACGCCGTGCAACACCGGCACGCCGTCGTAGCCGGCCCGCAGGCCGCGCACGTCGAGGAGCCGGACCACGCTCACCGCGCGCCGCCCGCGGCCTGTGCCGTCATCCGCTCGGCCACGCCATGCCCGAGATAGGCCTCGACGACCTCGGGCATGCGCGCGATCTCGGCCGGCGCCCCTTCGGCGATCAGCCGGCCCTGGTTCAGCACATGCACCCGCTCGGCCAGGCTGGCGACGGCCTGCATGACGTGCTCGATCAGGAACACCGTCACCCCACCGTCGCGAATGCCACGCACGATGCGGATCATCTCCGTCATCTCGGTCGGGTTGAGCCCGGCCATGACTTCGTCGAGCAGCAGCAGGCGTGGCTCCGTGGCCAGGGCCCGGGCCAGCTCAAGCCGTTTGCGGCCGGCGACCGTCAGCGCCTGCGCCGGGCGATCGAGGAGATGGCCCATCCCGACCCGCTCGGCCACCGCCGTGGCCCGCGCCAGGGCCTCGCGGCGATCGGCGACACGCAGATGAGTGCCGACAGCGACATTCTCGCGCACCGACAGGCGGCCGAAGGGCTGTACAACCTGGAAGGTGCGTACCAAGCCCCGTGCGCAGATCACATGGGGCCCAAGCCCGGTCACATCCTCGCCCGCGAACACGACCTTGCCGCTGTCGGACGGGACAAAGCCCGAGATCATTGCGAACAGCGTGGTCTTGCCGGCGCCGTTCGGCCCGACCAGCGCCACGATGCTGCCGGCCGGCACGTGCAGCGAGGCGTCGGCCACCGCAAGCAGGCCGCCGAAGCGCCGGGTGAGGCCGCTGACCTCAAGCATCGGCCACGCGCCTCCACCGGTGACGCAGACGCCATACGAGACCCATGAGCCCTTCCGGCATGAAGCGCACCATGACGATCAGCAGCACGCCGTAGAAGATGAGATTCAGCCCGGGCGCGTCGCCCATCAGGCGCCGCGCCAGCTCGCCGGCTCCGTGCAGCACCGCCGAGCCGAGCAGCGGCCCGAACACCGTGCCCAGCCCGCCGATGATCGGAACCAGGAGGATCTCCACCGAAACGCCGGGTCCGTAGGCGATCCCCGGATCGATATAGAGGTAATAGTGCGTGTAGAAGCCACCGCCGATGCCGGTCAACGCTCCGGAGAGGGCGATAGCCTTGAGCTTGCAGGCAAAGGTGTCGACGCCCAGGGCCTGGGCCGCGTCCTCGTTCTCGCGGATGGCCATCAACTGCGCGCCCAGACGCGAGTGCTCCAGCGCCCAGCCGACCGCCAGCGACAGCACGGCAAAACCCAGCGCGACATAGTAGTAGCCGGTCTTGCCGGAGAACTGCAGGTTAGCGATCCCGACCTTGAGCGGCACGTAAAGGCCGACGCCGCCACCGGTGAACTCGGCCCAATTCGCCAGGATGCGCAGCACCTCGGCAAAGGCGAGGGTGATCAGAGCGAAATACGATCCGCGCAACCCGTAGCGAAAGCTGAGATAGCCGATGACCAGGGCGACAAGACCGCCGGCCAGCGCCGCCACGGCCAGGCCAAGCCAGGGATTGAGACCGAAGCCGATATGCAGCACCGCGGCGGCGTACGCCCCGGTGCCGAAGAACGCCGCGTGGCCGAAGGAGAACTGGCCGGCATAGCCACCGAGGATGTTCCAGGCCATGCCCATGACGGCGAAGAGCAGCACGGTGATCAGGAAGCCAAGCCAGAAATCGGAGCGCACGAGGTACGGCACCGCGAGAGCGGCGGCCAGGCCGGCGGCCATGACGAGGCGGGCGTTCAACTGAGACGGCTCCCGAACAGGCCGCTGGGCCGGAACATCAGGGTGGCGATGAAGATCAGGAAGATGCCCATCTGTCCGAGGGACTCGCCCAGCAGCAGACCACCCAGCGATTCGGTGACGCCGATCAGCAGCCCGCCGATCAGCGCGCCGCTGAAACTGCCCATGCCGCCCAGCACCACCACGGTGAAAGCCACGAGAACGAAGACGTGCCCGACATGGGGCGACACGTAGAACATGGGCAGCAGCAGGCAGGCCGCCGCGCCCAGACAGGCCGTGCCGATGCCGAAGCTCATGGCGAAGATGTGATCGACATCGATACCGACCAGCCGCGCCCCCTGACGTTCCTTGGCGACCGCCCGGATCGCCCGGCCGAGGTCGGTGCGCGCGATGAGGAACCACAGCACCGCCGCCAGCACCAGCGCCGCGGCGAAGGCAATGACTCGCGGCAGCGGCACCAGCGCCACGCCGAGGTCGATCATCTCGAAGGAATAGGGCGTATCGATGGTGCGGGTGTCGGCGCTGAAGAAGTAGAGCGCCAGATTCTCGATGACGATCGAGGCCCCCAGCGTCACCAGCAGGATGTTCTGGTCGCTGCCATGGCTGGCCTTGCCGATGACGCTCCATTGCAGCGCGTAGCCGGTGAAGAACAGGGCCGGCACCATCACGACGAGCGCCAGGTACGGATCGAGGCCCGCGCGATGCAGGAAGAAAGCGCCGTAGAGCCCGACCATGAGCAGGCTGCCATGGGCGAAGTTGATGATGTGCAGCACGCCGTAGATCAGCGTCAGGCCGAGCGCCACGAGCGCGTAGACCGCCCCCATGGTGAGGCCGTTGATTGCGGCGGGCAGAAGGATGATGGGATCGAGCATCGTGCGTGATGACCGGGCGGGGCCGAAGCCCCGCCCGGCAGAGCCCGATCAGCCAAGCCGCTCGGGTATCGGGTAGACGACGTTCCCCGAAGCGAAGGCCAGCGGGAAGATCACCTTGATGTCGCGGTCGAGAATTTGCGTGGTCACGGGCTGTGCGCCCGTGTTCTGGCCGTTGACGAAGCGCGTGGGACCGTAGGGCATCACGTGCCTGTCGAGGGTGCTGGCGGCCAGCGCCGCGGTGATGGCGTCGCGGCGCGCGTTGCCGGCGCGCTCGAGGGCGTCGGCGAGCAGATAGACGCAGGAGTAGTTTAGGAAAACCTCGTAGGTGAAGAAGAGGTTGCGCTTCTCCGTCTTCTCCTTGAGGGCCAGCGCCTGGGCCTTGCGTGGGTCGAACCAGTGATTGCAGTCCATCACGTAGGACGCCGCCTGCGGGAACTCCTTGAGGAACTTGTAGCTGGAAGCGCCGCCGCCGAGGATCGAATAGATCGCCTTGGGCGCCACGCGCTGCTGCTGCAGGGCGCGGGCAAAAAGCACGTACTCGTCGTAGTAATTCGACGGGATCAGCAGGTCAGGCTTGCGGGCTTGGACGCGCAGCACGATGTTGGAGAAGTCGCGCGTCGGGTTGGCGTGCTTGATCGTCTCGACGATCTCGAAGCCGTGCTTGGGCAGCTCGGCGTTGAGCGTCGTAGCCATGCCCGAGCCGAACGCCGATTCCTCGTGCACGATCATCACGGTGCGTGCCGGCTTGCCGGCACCCTCGTTGATCTTGATTAGGTTGCCGATGGCCGTGTCGACGATGGTCTTGAGGCCCGGCCCGAAACGGAAGGTGTTGGCCAACCCGCGGGTCACTACCTGGTCGACGACGCCAACATCGACGATGTGCGGAATGCCGTGGCGCGCGGCTGCCTGCGTGGTGGCCAGGGCGATACCGCTGGCAAAGGGCCCGACGATGGCCGCCGCCCCGGCCTCATTGAGTTTCTCGACCTCCGCCGCGCCCACGTCGGGGCGCGACTGGGCGTCGGCCAGAAGCGCTTCGAGCCGGGCGCCGCCCATGGACTTGATGCCGCCGGCCGCGTTGATCTCCTCGATCGCCATCTGGGCGCCGGCACGGGCCTGCGTGCCCGAGTAGCTGAGCGGCCCGGTCACCGGGTGCAGGATGCCTACCTTGATCGCGGCCGGCTGCGCACCGAGGATCGCCGGGAGGCCGAGACTGCCGACGGCCGCACCGGCCGCGGCCCCCGCCAGCACATGGCGGCGTGAAAGCGAACTGTCTTTCCTGGTCATAGCCTTCTCCTCTGTTGCAGGTTGTCCGTCGTCAAACTCAATCTCGTCCGTCAGTCGGTGGCGGACCACAGCTTGGTCGCCGAGCCCTGAACGCGCGCCAGCTTCATCCGATAACGATAGCGGTCGGGCCGGTAGAGGATGGTGATGTATTCCACCGGCCTGCCGTGCTGGTCGAAGACGGTGCGCGTCACCGACAGAAGCGGTGCACCGATTCGCACACCTAGGCGCGGTGCCACGATGGTATCCGCCAGGACCGCGCCGATCGACTGATCGGCGCTGCCGATGAGTACGCCCGCGCGCTCCAGGAGCTCAAGCAGCGGCTTGGCCGTCAGATCCTTGCGGCCGTAGGTGCGCCCGAGAGCCGCCGGCACATGGCTGATCGTGTACGAAAGCGGCACGCCGTCGAGGGCGCGCACCCGGACCGCGCGCTGCACCTCGGCGCCGACCGCCATATCGAGCGCCCGCGCCACCTCCTCCGCGGCCGGGACATAGGCGAAGTCGACGATCTCGACCTTTGTCTTGAGGCCCATCATCAGCAGGTTCTCGATCAGACCCGAGATGTTGGCACTCACCGCCGGCACGGCAACGCGCGAAGCGACCGTAGTGCCCTTGCCCCGGCGGCGCACGACCAGGCCCTCGGAGGCGAGCTCATCGAGCGCCCGCTTGGCCGTGATGCGCGAAACGCCGAACCGCTGCGTCAGTTCCTGCTCGGTCGGGACCAGATCGTTGTCGACGTAGATGCCGCCCAGAATCTGTTCGCGCAGCAGAACGTAGATCTGATGGTAGAGCGGGGTCGGCAACCGGCTGTCGAGACGCCCCAGAGCACGCCTCAGCCGCGCCGGGCTTCGTGTCGAATGGGTCGTCAATGCCGCCGTGCGCATCCGCGAACCGCCCGCCGTTGCCGGTCGCGAGCGAGCACCCCCGCCCGCCCCGGTTCCGCCTTGTATCACGGCGCGGGATCAAATGATATATTGATATAGCTTTATGATGTTTGAGACGGCCGGCGATGATCCGCAAGGACATCAAGCACGTCCACCTGTCGGTGCATCCGCCGAGCGGTCGCGTCACGCTGGTCGCTCCTGCCGGGACACGCCTGGAGGTAGCACGCGCCTATGCCATCTCAAAGCTTGGATGGATTCGTAACCAGCAGGCGAAATTGCTCGGGCAGGCCAAGGAGACGCCGCGCCAGTTTGTCGAGCGAGAAAGTCACTACCTTTGGGGGATCGCCGCCGGCGCGCGTCCCGCGCCCGGCCGCGACGATCAGGGCGGCACAGCCGGTCATGGCCTGGAGCACGAGGGTCGATCAAGCACTCCGGAGGACTACTCGAAATTCCGGGGCAGCGCCATATATGCCGCCCAGGACGAACGGCCACGCCGCTTGACCGTCACAGCGCTGGGCGGCGGCTTTCGACCGACAATGCTGTCTCAATGGCCGCAAGCACGCGGATGAGCAGGTCCTCGGCGCCGGCCCGGACGACGACCTGCAGGCCCACCGGCAGCCCGGCGCGGGTCCACCCGCAGTTGATCGACGCGGCGGGTTGGCCGGTCAGGTTGAAAGGATAGGTGAAGAAGACCCATACTTTGGCATCCTCCAGCCCGGGCGGCACGCCATGGCCGATCTCCCAGGCCGGCGTCGGCGTGGTCGGCGTCAGCAGAGCATCCCAGCGCTCGAAGAACGTGCGCAGATGGTCGCGGAGGAGCGCCCGCTGTCGCAGAAGGGTCACGTACTTGGCGACCGGCTGTTGCCTGAACGCGTGAATGGCCGCCCGTAGGGGCGGATCGATGAGCTCCGGTTCGCGCTCGACTGCGTCGTTGAGGCGGGCGCTGCATCCCCCAATGAACTCCGCCGCCAAGATGTCGGCGGGATCGTCGCAGACCCGCTCGACCTGCTCCATGACGCCGAGACGGGCGACGGCGGCGTCGACGATTCCGGCCGTCTCGGGGTCGACGCGCGCATAGCCCAAAGTCGGGCTGAACGCGATGCGCAGGCCGCGAAGGTCAGCCGGCCGCGTGTCCAACGTGCCAAGCGTTGGTTGCAGCGAGGTCCAGTCTTTGGGATCGGCCCCGGCGATGAATCCCAGCAACGAGGCACAGTCGGCAACATTGCGCGCGATCGGCCCGACATGGGCGAGGGTGAGAGTGGCGCTTGGCGGGTGGACAGGCACCCGGCCGAACTGCGGCTTGATCCCGGTCAATCCTGTGAGGCTACACGGGGCGCGGATCGAACCGCCGCCGTCGGTACCCAGGGCGAAGGGAGTGACGCCGGCTGCGACGGAGCTAACCGCGCCGCCGCTTGAGCCGCCTGGTGTGCGGGTGGGATCCCAACAGTTGCGCGTCACTCCATGGACGAGGCTCTCCGTGTAGCCGCGATAGCCGAACTCCGAGGTGGTTGTCTTGCCGAGAATGATGGCGCCAGCGTCGCGCAAGCGCGCGACGCTGGGGGAGTCCGCCGGCGCGACGTACGACGCCATCGTGCGCGACCCGTACCGGCATGGCATGCCGGCCACCTCGATCAGGTCTTTGACGGAGATCGGGATGCCGAGCAATGGCGGCAAGTCGCCACCCCGCTTGAGGACCCGGTCTGCGGCGTCAGCCG
>VGEI01000034.1 GCA_016869415.1 Alphaproteobacteria bacterium | reverse complement strand
GGCCACACGAACGCTGTGCAGCTTGCCGTCGAGACACGTCTCCCAGAACTTGAGGAACTTGAGAAGTTCCGGGAAGCGCGGCGCCAGGTCCAGGGCCTGCCAGACATAAGTCTGCAGCAGGCCGGGGTGGTCGGGCATGTGATAGAGGATCTCGGCCGTCGTCAGCCGGTAGTCCCGCAACTGCAGTGCAAGCGTCGCCATACGTAACCTCCAAACCCGCGAGGCACCAAAACAACGACTCGACAGCCCAAAGTATGCCCGGCACCTCCCTAAAGAATCAATAATATCAGATGTTTAGCAGCAAGTCCGAGCAAGTGCTGCTGGCGCTTTCACGCTAGTCGCCCCGGCATTCGAGTCCGCCAAAAAAGTTAACGAATAAAATCAGCCCTTTGAGCGGCGGGCGACACTTGACTCTAAAAGGGGGTCCCCTTACATCCCCAGCACTCGCAAGGGGGGGAGTGCTAGCAAGCCCCCGGCGAATTCGACATCTAGGAGGATTATCAATGAAATTCAGGCCTTTGCATGACCGCGTGGTAGTCCGTCGCCTTGAGGACGAGACCAAGACCGCCGGCGGCATCATCATCCCCGACACTGCCAAGGAAAAGCCGATGCAGGGCGAGATCGTCGCTGCCGGCCCGGGCGCCCGGAACGAGAAGGGCGAGCTGGTCGCCCTCGACGTCAAGGCCGGCGACCGCATCCTGTTCGGCAAGTGGTCGGGCACCGAGGTGAAGATCGACGGCGAGGAGCTCCTGATCATGAAGGAGTCCGACATCCTCGGCATTATCGAGGGCGCCGCCTCGTCCAAGAAGAAGGCCGCTTGAGGCCTAACGACCCCAGTTCAACAAGGAGACAACATCAATGCCAGCTAAAGAAGTAAGGTTCAGTGCCGACGCGCGCGCGCGCATGCTGCGCGGCGTCGACATCCTGGCCGACGCGGTCAAGGTGACCCTCGGCCCGAAGGGCCGCAACGTCGTGCTCGACAAATCGTTCGGCGCGCCGCGCATCACCAAGGACGGCGTCACCGTCGCCAAGGAGATCGAGCTCGCCGACAAGTTCGAGAACATGGGTGCCCAGATGGTGCGTGAGGTCGCCGTCAAGACCGGTGACCAGGCCGGCGACGGAACGACCACGGCGACCGTGCTCGCCCAGTCCATCGTGCGCGAGGGCTCCAAGGCCGTGGCGGCCGGCATGAACCCGATGGATCTCAAGCGCGGCGTCGACAAGGCCGTCGAGGTCGTGGTCGAGGATCTGATCAAGCGGACCAAGAAGATCTCGACCAACGCCGAAGTCGCCCAGGTCGGCACCATCTCGGCCAACGGCGAGAAGGACATCGGCGACATGATCGCCAAGGCGATGGAGAAGGTCGGCAAGGAAGGCGTGATCACGGTCGAGGAGGCGAAGAGCCTCGAGACCGAGCTGGATGTCGTCGAAGGCATGCAGTTCGACCGCGGCTACCTCTCGCCGTACTTCATCACCAACGCCGAGAAGATGACCTGCGAGCTGGAGAGCCCGTACATCCTTATCCACGAGAAGAAGCTCGCGGGCCTGCAGCCGCTGCTGCCGGTGCTGGAGTCGGTGGTGCAGTCGGGCAAGCCGCTGCTCATCATCGCGGAAGAGGTCGAGGGCGAGGCGCTGGCCACCCTGGTGGTCAATAAGCTGCGCGGCGGCCTCAAGGTCGCGGCCGTCAAGGCCCCGGGCTTCGGCGATCGCCGCAAGGCCATGCTCGAGGACATCGCCGTGCTGACCGCCGGCCAGGTGATCAGCGAGGATCTTGGCATCAAGCTTGAGAACGTGACGCTCGACATGCTCGGCCGCGCCAAGAAGGTGACGATCGAGAAGGAGTACACCACGATCGTCGACGGCTCGGGCAAGAAGAACGACATCCAGGGCCGTGTGGCGCAGATCAAGGCGCAGATCGAGGAGACCACCTCGGACTACGACCGTGAGAAGCTGCAGGAGCGTCTGGCCAAGCTGGCGGGCGGCGTCGCGGTGATCCGCGTTGGCGGCGCCACCGAGATCGAGGTCAAGGAGCGCAAGGATCGCGTCGATGACGCGATGCACGCCACCAAGGCGGCGGTCGAGGAAGGCATCGTCGCCGGCGGCGGCGTGGCACTTCTCTATGCCGTGAACGCCCTCAAGAACGTCAAGGTCGACAACCACGACCAGCAGGTCGGCATCGATATCGTCCGCAAGGCGCTGCAGACGCCGACGCGGCAGATCGCCGAGAACGCCGGCACCGACGGCGCCATCGTCGCCGGCAAGCTGCTCGAGCAGAAGAACGCCAATTTCGGCTTCGATGCTCAGACCGGCGAGTATGTCGACATGATGAAGGAAGGCATCATCGACCCGACCAAGGTCGTGCGCCTGGCCCTTCAGGATGCGGCGTCGGTCGCGGCCCTGCTGATCACCACCGAGGCGATGGTTGCCGAGAGGCCGGAGAAGAAGGCTGCTCCGGCCATGGGCGGCCATGACCATGGCGGCGGCGGCATGGGCGGGATGGACTTCTAAGAAGTCCAGCCGGACCAGCGGCTCAACGGGAAGGGCGGGTCTTCGGACCCGCCCTTTTCTTTTGGCAATAGGGCCCGCCGACTGCCCTTGCCTCGGGCACGGTGGAGGCACTTGTGCCGCCGCTCACAAATGCTCCGTGCTCAGCCGCGGTCGCTAAGTCTGGCTGTTTCGGCCCGGAGCGCCGCCGACCGGGGCATGCGTTGAGGAGCGCCTGACTACGAGCTCGACGGGAAGCTCAATTTGAGAGATCTCGCCTTCGCCTTCGATGCGGGCGACCAGACTCCTCGCCGCCTCCTGGCCGATCTGCGTCGTCGGGATGTGGACGGTGGTGAGGGACGGCGACATGTGCGCGGACATGTCGATATCGTCGATCCCGACCACCGACAGCATCTCAGGAACGGCTATGCCGCGAGCCTGCGCCTCCTGGATACACCCGATGGCGAATACGTCGATGCCGCCGATCAGGGCCGTCGGCCGCTCGTCCAGCTCGAGCAGCTCGGCGCAGCCGGTCCTTCCGCCGGCAAAGGTCAAAGGCTGTTCCGAAACCAGCCAGTCCGGCATATCCAGCGCCGCCGCTTTCAATGCCGCGCGAGCGCCCGCCAGCCTGGCGCGCTGACGGTCGTTGAAATGGAGATGGCCGACGATCATGCCGATGCGGCGGTGGCCGAGATCGAGCAGATGCTGCGCCGCGAGCTGGCCGGCTCGATGGTTGTCGACGGTCACGGAGGCAATCCCGGGACTGGCGCACCAGGTGAGTACCACCGGGGCTTCGGCAGTCGCCAATACCTGGGCCGTCTCGAAAGCCCGCTCGGCCCCGACCAGCATCAATCCGTCGACCCCGCGAGCCAACAGCGTGCGCACGGCCTCCGTTTCCGCCGCCGGGTTGAGCTCGTGCGAGGCCACCAGAAGCTGGTAACCGTCCTTGGCCAGGGCCGACTGCATGACCTGCAGTACCTGCGCGAAGATGGCGCTATCGAGCGTCGGCACGATGGCGCCGACGGTCATGCTGCGGCCGGAGGCGAGAGCCCGCGCCATCCCGTTGGGGCGGTAAGCGAGCTTTCGCGCGCTTTCATGAACTTTGTCGAGGGTGTGGGCGGCCAACAACTCGGGCTGCGCCAAGGCGCGCGATACCGTGGCCGGCGAGACGCCCGCGTCGCGCGCTACGTCGATCAGACGGACTTTCCGCCGGGCAGCCATATTTTTATTATGAAAAATATTTCAGACACTGTCCACGTTAAACTCTTCAACAAAAACACAAATAAAATTGATTTCAGCGATCCTCTATGGGACTATTCGTGAAAGCGCTCTCATAACGAAACCCAGGGGTGGGCGGTGATCGGACGGCGGGGCTGCATCGGACTTGGCACGATCGCGGCGCTGCTGGCGTTGTGGTTCGTGCTGACGACGGTTACCGGTGCGGTCTCCGGCGGCAGATTCCCATCCCCGGCGGATTTCTGGGTCTCGCTGCAGCAGATTTTCACCCGCGGCTACGCCGGCGAGCGGTTGGCGAGCCATGCCTTGCACAGCGTCAAGCTCGTCGCGATGGGCTTTATTGTCGCCGTTGCCACGGGCGTTCCGCTCGGCCTCTGGATGGGGTGGAGCCGGCGGGCCGAAGCCGCGGTCAACCCCGTCTTCCTGATCGTTCGCCCGATACCGCCGCTAGCCTGGATTCCGCTCGCCATTCTCTGGCTCGGCCTGGGAGACGCGGCGAAGATCATGGTCATTTGGTTCGCCGCCTTCGTCCCGTCCGTCATCAACGCGTTCACCGGCGTGCGCAACATCGATCGTCCGCTTCTCGAAGCGGCGCTGATGCTCGGGACGCCGCGCTGGCGCATGGTCCGGGAGGTGATCGTTCCCGCGGCGTTGCCCATGATCTTCACCGGGCTCAGGCTTTCCCTTCAGGCAAGCTGGACGACGCTGGTCGCGGCCGAGCTCGTGGGCGCCCTGGTCGGGGTCGGCTTCGTGCTCAACATGGCGCAGCAGGACATCTATCCGGGCATGATCCTCGTGGGCATGGTGACGGTCGGCATTCTCGGCTGGGCAACGACGCTGCTGCTGGCCTCCGTTGAATCCCGCGCGCTTGCCTGGAACACGGCGGCGAGGGATTGAGCGATGGAACGCTTGCCCCTTCGTTTGCGGGAGCACGTCGCCTGGGGATTGTCCGGCCTCGCGTTGTTTCTCGGGCTTTGGACCTTTCTCACGGTTTCGGGAGTCGTTCCGCGCCAGTTCCTGCCGACGCCGCTCGACGTGGCCGGACGCTTCCATGAGCTTCTGACGACACAGTCTGCCGGCGCCACGCTGCCCTATCACCTCCTGTCGAGCTTCAAGCGTTATGCCTACGGCGTGTGCCTTGCCGCCATCGTCGGCATCCCCTTGGGGTTGCTGATGGGCTGGTTCCGCTGGCTGGATGACGCCGTCTCCCCGGTCTTCGACGGCCTGCGGTTCATCGCACCCATCGCCTGGGTGCCTTTCGCCGCCTTGTGGTTCGGCACGGGCATCGGCGGCCCGATCATGATCATCTTTGCGGGAGCCTTTCCGCCGTGCCTGATCAATGCCTATCGCGGCGCCCGTTTCGTGGAGCCGCGGCTGATCGAAGCCGCGCAAATGCTCGGCACCGGCCATCGGCGGATCATCCTCGAGATCCTGTTGCCCGCCGCCACGCCGTCGATAGTCGCCGGCCTGCGGGTCTCCGCCGGCCTCGGCTGGCAGTCTTTGGTCGGCGCTGAATTGATCGTCGCCGCCGCAGGCGTCGGATTCATGATGGTGCAGGCGCAAGGCATCGTCTCCACGACGACCGTCATGTCCGGCATGATCGCCATCGGTCTCATCGGGATGCTGATCGACGTGTTGCTCCGCCAGGGCGAAGCCTGGCTGCGCCGCCGGCGCGGCCTCGAGGCGTAGGGGAAGGCACCATGGGTTCGATCGAATTCTCGGGAGTCGGCAAGGTGTTCGGCCAGGCGGGCGGTGGCACGAAGGCACTCGAGGACATCAACTTGACGATCGGCGAGAAGGAGTTCGTCGCCATCGTCGGGCCCTCCGGCTGCGGCAAGACCACCTGCCTGCGTATGGTGGCGGGCTTCGAGTTGCCCAGCTCCGGCGTGGTCAGCGTCAGCGGGAGGCCGGTGACTTCGCCGGGTCCGGACCGTGCGGTCGTGTTCCAGCAGTTCGCGCTGTTCCCCTGGAAAACGGTGCGCGAGAACATCGACCTGGGGTTGCGCAACAAGAACCTCCCGAAAGGCGAGCGGGACAAGCTGATCCACGGCGCGCTTCAGCTGATGAATCTGGAGAGTCATGCCGACGCGTTCCCCCACCAGCTCTCCGGCGGAATGCAGCAGCGTGTCGCCATCGCGCGGGCCTATGTCTTGGATCCGGATGTGCTGCTGATGGACGAGCCCTTCGGCGCTCTCGACGCGCAGACCCGCGTCGTCATGCAGGAAGAGCTTGTGAGGCTCGCTCGCGTCAACCCGCGCACCGTTCTCTTCATCACGCACGCGGTAGAGGAGGCCGTCTATCTCGCCGATCGCGTGGCGATCATGACGAGGCGCCCCGGGCGCATCAAGGAGATCCTCGACGTCCGCTCGGTCCGTCTGCGGGAAAACTGGGATCGTTTTCAGAATATCGAAGACGTGATGGACCTCGAGTCTTTCGTGAGCATCCGCACGCACATCTGGAAGTCGCTGCGTGAGGAGAAAGGTCCGCAAGGAATCTGACGCATGGCAAGGCGCTCCGAAATTCGATTGGCGCAGAATGGGATCGGAACGTTGCCGCCGTTGCGGGGCGCGATCTCGTCACGGTCGCGCCTTCATGCGTTCAGGGCATCGACTGCATCATCGGCAGATAGCTGAAACAGATAACCAAAGGAGGGAATCATGAAACGCACACTGGCAGGATTGGCTTTGGCGATTGCGCTGACGGGGACCCAGGGGATGCCCGCGCACGCGCAAACACCCATCGGTGTCAGCTATCAGCCGTCGCTGTACTGGGCGCTGCCTTTCCACTATGCGCAGGTCAAGGGATGGTGGAAGGACGCAGGGCTCGCCCCCAACTTCACCACCTTCCCTGCCGGGGCGCCTCAGATCGCGGCCGCGCCGTCCAAGTCTTGGGATGTGGGCGGTACGGGCTCGGTCCCGGCGGTGCTAGGCGCGGTGCGCTTCAACATTCTCACCATCGGCATCACCAACGACGAGTCCAAGGCCAACGCGATGATGGTGCGCGGCGAAAGGTTCGACGCGATCCGCGCCAATCCGCAGTCGCTCAAGGGCCAGCGCCTGCTGCTGACGACCAATTCGACCGTCGATTACGCGTCGCGCAAATGCCTGGTCAAGATGGGCCTGGCCGCCAACGACATGCAATTCGTGAACCTGGGGCAGGCGCAGATCATCACGGCGCTGACCTCGAACAACGGCGACTTCGCCGGAGTATGGGCGCCCAACACCTATACCCTCGAGGACCGCGCCGGCGCCAAGTACCTCTGCTCCGGCGCCGACGCGGGCGCGATCGTGCCGGGTGCGCTGATCGTGCGCGGCGACTTCGCCAAGGAGCGTCCCGACGACGTGGCGAAGTTCCTGGCGGTGTTCCTGCGCGGCTGGTCGTGGGCGAAAGCCAATCCGGCGGAAGCGCGCTCGCTCGGGCTGGACTTCTACAAGCAGGGCGGTCTCGAGGTCTCGGCGCGCGCCATGGACCAGGAATTCGCGTTGCGGCCTACCTTCGGGCTGGATGAGCAACTGAAGATCATGAGCCGCGGCTCGTCGGCGTCGACGGTCGACGGCTGGTTCGGCGAGATCGGCAAGTTCATCGCCGAGGTCGGGACGATTCCTTCGAATCCGGACGTGAAAAGCTACATCACCGACGAGTTCATGAAGCGCGTCGCGGCAGACGCCAGACTCAAGGCGTTCGCGACAGAGTTCGACAAGAAGTAGGCAGGATCGGCAGCGGCGCGGGGCAGCCGACGCCCCGCGCCGCCGTTCGCGGCTTGTATGGGCGAGGAGCATGGCATGACGGTTACCTATCTGAAGAAAGCGGCCAAGACACCGGAATCGGAAAGCGGGAACGCGCGTGCGGTGGTCGAAGAGATGCTTGCCAGGATCGAGGCCCAAGGCGAGGAGGCGGTCAGGTTCTACGCGCAGGAGCTGGACAAGTGGTCGGGGCCGATTGTCGTGACGCCCGAGGCGGTCGACCAGCGCACCCGGGATCTCGCGCCGGCCCTCAAGCGCGACATCGAGTTCGCTACCGATCGCGTGCGCCGGTTCGCCCTCGCTCAACGCGACTCGGTGCGGGAGTTTTCGATCGAGATGTCCCCCGGGGTGATCGCAGGCCAGCGGCTCGTGCCCGTCAATGTTGCGGGATGCTACGTTCCGACGGGACGCTACGCGCATATCGCCTCGGCCTACATGTCGATCGCCACCGCCAAAGCGGCCGGCGTCGAGACCGTTGTCGCATGCTCGACGCCATATCAGGGCCAGGGCATCCACCCATACGTGCTCTATGCCATGAAGGTCGCCGGCGCCGACATCATCATGACGCTGGGCGGGGTCCAGGCCGTCGCAGCGATGGCCAACGGTCTGTTCACCGGAAAGCCCGCTGACATCATCGTCGGACCGGGGAACAAGTATGTCGCCGAGGCCAAGCGGATGCTGTTCGGCAAGATCGGCATCGACGTTTTCGCCGGGCCGTCGGAGGTGGCGATCATCGCTGACGACACGGCCGATGCCGAGATCGTCGCCACCGACATTGTCGCCCAGGTGGAGCACGGGCATGAAAGTCCGGGATGGCTTCTGACGACCTCGCGCCGGCTGGCGGAGCAGGTTATGGCCCGCGTGCCGCTTCTTCTCGACTCCCTGCCGCCGACCGCCCGCGCTGCGGGCCAAGCCGCCTGGCGCGACTATGGCGAGGTGGCGGTGTGCTCCACTCGGGAAGAGCTGGCTGCGCTCTCCGACCGCTATTGCTGTGAGCACCTTCAGGTGCAGGCCGCCGATCTCGACTGGTGGCTGTCGCGGCTCACCAATTACGGGTCATTGTTCCTCGGCGAGGAGACGACGGTGGCGTTCGGCGACAAGGCCACCGGGCCGAATCACATCCTGCCGACGAAGTCGGCCGCGCGGTACTCGGCCGGCCTGTCTGTACACAAGTTCCTGAAGCCGCTTAGCTGGCAGCGTATGACCCGGGAAGGCAGCTGCGATATCGCCTTGGCGACCGCCCGCATTTCCCGCATGGAGGGAATGGAGGCGCATGCGCGTTCCGCCGACGTGCGCCTCGACAAGTTCTTCCCCGGCCGGGCGTTCGACAAAGGAGCGCCGGTGACCGTGTGATGGCCCGTTCTGTTCCGCAGAGCGGCGCCGCTCCGGCGCGACTCGATCTCGATCTTTCCGAGCCTGCCCCGATCCCGGAAGAAGGCGTGGTGCGAGCGATCGAAACGATCCGCTCGGGATGGCTCCACCGCTACGGCGAATCGCTCGGCGATGCGTCGGAGGTTTCGCGCCTGGAGGAGGAATTCGCCCGTTCCATAGGTGTCCGTTACGCCGTCGCCGTCAATTCCTGCGGCAGCGCCATGTTCCTGGCGCTCAAATGTTCGGGTGTCGAGCCGGGAACGAAGGTGCTGATGAACGCCTTCACCCTGGCTCCGGTTCCGGGCGCTATCGTCCACGCCGGCGGCGAGCCGGTACTGGTCGACATCGACGCCGATCTGACGATCGATCTCGGCGATCTGGAGCGCAAGGCCGCGGCAAGCGGGGCACGGCATCTGCTCCTGTCGCACATGCGCGGCCATATCGTGGACATGACCCGCTTGATGACTCTGTGCGAGCGGCTGGGGGTCACGGTCATCGAAGACTGCGCGCACACGATGGGTGCTGGCTGGGCGGGGCACCCGACGGGAACCTTCGGCAGGGTCGGCTGCTTCAGCCTGCAGGCCTACAAGCACGTCAATGCCGGCGAAGGCGGGCTTCTGGCGACCAACGATGAGGACGTTGCGGCGCGGGCTATTCTTTTTTCCGGAAGCTACATGCTCTATGGCCAGCACCGGAACCGCCCGTCGGAAGAAGCATTCGCCCGCTGGCGCAACGTCACGCCGAATTTCTCGCTGCGCCTGGGGAACGTCGCCGCGGCCCTCGCCAGGGCGCAGATCGCGACCTTGCCGGGGCGAAAGCGGACCTGGAACCTTGTTTACGGCCGCCTTGCGGCGGCTCTGGCGGAAATCGACGGGCTGCGCCTGCCACGCCGCCCCCAGGCCGAAGATTACGTGCAGAGCTCGATTCAATTCACCGTCGCTGGGCTTGGCAGCGAGGCGTTTCGCTCGTTTCTCGCCGGCTGCGCGGAACGCGGCGTCGTCTTGAAATGGTTCGGGGCGGCGCAGCCCCACGGATATACGAGCGTTCCGTCCCACTGGGGTTATCTGGCCGATCCCCGGACCCCGCCGGCCACTGCCGAGATCGTGTCTCGCCTGTGCGACATGCGGATACCGTTGGCGTTGTCGCCCGAGCAGTGCGATCGGATCGTCGAGATCATCGCCGAGGAGCTGAGGCGCGTGCGCGCCATGCCTGCCGCATGAACCGATTGGCGAAATTGTTCTCGCTCGAGGGCCGTACCGCGCTGGTGACGGGCGGCAGCTCGGGAATAGGCTATGCGTTCGCCCATGCTCTCGGCAGGGCCGGGGCTGGGCTCGTCTTGGCGGCACGGCGCCCGGTGGAACTGGCGCAAGCCGCGGCGCGGCTCGCCGGCGAGGGGGTCGTGGCCAGAACCGTGTCCGCGGACCTCTCGACACTCCCGGGAGTCGAACACCTGATCGCGGAAGCGCGTGGCATCGGCATCGACGTTCTGGTCAATGCCGCCGGCATGAACCTGCGCCAGCCGTTCCAGGAGGTGAGCGCCGATGCTTTCGACCTGCACATGGCCGTTCATCTTCGGGCGCCGTTCCTGCTTACCCAGGGGCTGGCGCCGGCGATGAAGCAAAAGGGCTGGGGCCGCATCGTCAACGTCGCCTCCTTGCAAACCTGGCGCGCCTTTCCGAACTCGGCGCCCTATGGGGCGGCGAAGGCGGGGGTCGGACAGCTCACCCGGGCGATCGCCGAGGCATGGTCGCGATACGGGATCACCTGCAACGCCATCGCGCCCGGCTTCTTCGAGACGCCGCTGACCGCCGCGGTGTTCGCCGATCCGGCGCGCGCCGCAGCGAACGCAGCGCAAACCGCCATCGGCCGAAACGGGCGGCTGGAGGATCTCGACGGCGCGATCGTGTTTCTGGCGTCCGATGCATCCGCCTACGTCACCGGGCAGATCCTGTCCGTCGACGGCGGCTTTACCGCGAAGTGAGGTTCCCATGAAGGCTGCGGTCTACGTCGCTCCACACAAGGTCGTTGTCCGCGAGGAGCCCGATCCCCTGCCGGCGGCGGGCGAGGCGGTCGTTGCGGTCGAGGCGGTCGGCATCTGCGGTTCCGACATGCACGCCTATCACGGATTCGATTCGCGCCGGCCACCCCCTTTGATTCTCGGTCACGAGGCTGCGGGTCGCATCGTCGACGGCCCTCGTGCCGGCGAGCGCGTCGCGATCAATCCGCTCGTCATCGATCCCGAGTGTCCGTCCGCCCGCGACGGTCTCCCGCATCTGTCGCCGACCCGGCAGATTCTGTCGATTGCGCCGCGCTCGGGCGCCTTCGCCGAGTACGTGCGGGTGCCGGAGCGCAATCTGCTGCCGATCCCCGATCGACTGAGCACCCGTCAGGCGGCCCTGGCCGAGCCGATTGCCGTCGCCTGGCATGGAATCCGGCTTGGCCTCGAGCGGCTGCGCCGGCCTCTGGCCGCGTCAAGCGTCGTGGTTCTCGGTGCCGGGGCGGTCGGCCTGCCAAGCGCGCTGCTGGCCCGGCATTTCGGTGCCGCGGATGTGCGGATCGGCGACATGAATCCCTTGCGTCGGGCCAATGCCGAGCGGACTTCGGGGATCAAGACCTATGCTCCCGACGCCAGCGACCGGCCGGCCGACAACAGCGTCGATCTTGTGGTCGATGCGGTCGGCGCGGCACAGACCCGGGCGGATGCCTGCCGCATGATCCGCCCGGGAGGCGTGATCGTGCATATCGGGCTGCTGCCCGGCTCGGACGGCCTCGACATTCGCAAGATCACCCTGCAGGAGATCACCTTCACGGGCTCCTATTGCTACACCCCGGAGGATTTCGCGCAGACCCTGGCGGCGATGGCGTCGGGGGCTCTGGGGCCGCTCGACTGGTTCGAAGAGCGTCCCCTGGCGGAGGCGCAGCAGGCGTTCGAGGATATCGATCGCGGTGCGGTTGCCGCGCCGAAGATCCTGCTTCGCCCGTAGATCTAGAAAGCCCCGCCGGACCAGCGGCTTAAGGGGAGGCGCGGGCCTGCGGACCCGGCCTTTTCTTTGGGAATAGGGCCGGCCGGGCTAGTGTTTCCTCTTAAGGGTAAGCAAGAGCCCGTTTCAGGGAGGAGAAGAAGATGAAGAAACTCGCTTTCGTTACTGCGCTGCTCGGCGTCGTGCTTGGCACCACATCGGCCCGGGCCGATCTCGAGGCGGTCAGCAAGGCCATGGGGGCGCCCGACAGCCTGCAGATCAGCGGCAGCGGGCAGTTCTTCTCCGTCGGCCAGGCCTTCCGACCCGGCCTGCCCTGGCCCAAGCAGAACATGCCCCGCTACACGCGGCACAACGACTACGCCGCCGCCGCCTCGAGCGTCGACTATGTGCTGACTCGCGGCGACATGTTGGGCGGTGGGGCGATCCCGCTGGTCGGCGAGGTGCGTACCACGGGGGGTGTCTCGGGGGAGCAGGGCTGGGCAGTGATCTATCCGGTCGGCAGCGCCGTCCAGGCGCCGGCCACCCTGCGCCAGCACGACCTCTGGATCTCGCCGCACGGCATCGTCAGAGCCGCGCTGGCCGACAAGGCGGCCTTGCGCGACGGCGCCTTCGAGATCTCGCGGCCCGGCAAGTTCCGGGCGCGCGCCACGCTCAACGCCGAGAACCTGGTTGAGAGGGTCGAATCCTGGATCGACAACCCGGTCCTCGGCGACATGCCGGTCGTCACCTTCTACCGCGACTACAAGGACCATGGCGGGGTGAAGTTCCCCGGGCGCATCCTGCAGACGGCGGCCGGCCTGCCGGCCTTCGACCTGGTGGTGGGCGAGGTCAAGCCGAACCCCGGCCCGGTCGCCGTGCCGGCCGGCCTCGGCCCGGCGGTCGCCGACGTCACGGTCGACAAGGTGTCCGACGGCGTGTGGTTCATCCACGGCGCCTCGCACCACAGCGTGGCCGTCGAGATGCGCGACCACATCGTGCTGTTCGAGACGCCGCTGGGCGACGGCCGCACCAACGCCGCCATCAAGGCGGCCAAGGAGGCCATCCCCAACAAGCCGATCCGCTACGCCACGACCACGCACCACCATTTCGACCATTCCGGCGGCCTGCGGGCGGCGGCGGCCGAGGGCGCCACGCTGATCGTGCACGAGACGGCGCGCGACTATTTCGAGCAGGTCTACGCCAACCCGCGCACCCTCAATCCCGATGCCCTCTCGCGCTCCGGCAAGCAGGCGAAGATCGAGACGGTCGGCGACATGCGGGTGCTGACCGACGGCAACCGGGTGCTCGAGATCCACACGCTGAAGAACAACCAGCACGCCGACGGCTTCCTCATCGGCTACCTGCCGCAGGAGAAGATCCTGATCACTTCCGATGCCTTCAGCCCGCGGGCGCCGATCACCGGCCGGTCGGCCAATCTCAGCCCGGTGACCCGCAACCTGTGGGACAACATCACCCGGCTGGGCCTGCAGGTCGAGACCGTGCTGCCCATCCACGGCCGCCGGGCGAACGTGCAGGAGCTGCGCTTCGAGGCCGGCGCGCAGTAACGCTCACGCTCTGTCGAGGGCCTGCCCGAGATAGGCGATCAGGTCCTCGACGTCCTCCACGCCGACCGAGAGGCGCGCCAGCCCCGGCGCAATGCCGATGTACACCAGCGTCCCGGGCCGGAGCCGCCGGGCGCCTGTCCCTTTAGGCCCGGGCGCGCTCGACAAGCGGACAGCCCGGCCCTAGCTTGCCGCCCCCGCCATGCGCGCCATCATCGACGTCGTCCTGCCAGTTTTCGGCCTGATCTTTGCCGGCGTCGCCGCCGGCCGCTTCCGCGTCCTCGGTCAGGAAAGCTCGCAGGCGCTCAACGGCTTCGTCTACTGGTTCGCCCTACCGCCGCTGCTTTTCCTGGGCATGGCGCGGGTCCCGGTGGCGCAGGCCATGAACCTGCCATTCATCACTGCCTATCTCGGGGGCACGGTCGCGGTGTTCGTGACTATCGTGGTGGCCTGGCGCTGGTTGTTCCCAGGCAACGCCGCCGAGCAGTCGATGGCTGGCATGAACGGGACCTTCGCCAACACCGGCTACATGGGTATCCCGCTTTACATGACCGCCTACGGCCCTGAAGGCATGCTGCCGGCGGTGATCGCGGCGGTGGTCAACGGCGCCGTGATCACCGGAGGAATGATCGTTCTCGTTGAGCTGGCGCAGGGGACCGAACAGCGGCTCAGCCGCGTCCTGGCCGATGTCGGCCATGCGCTGATCACCAATCCGCTAGTCGTGGCGCCCGTCGCGGGCCTTGCTGTCAGCGCCTTCGGTCTGAGCTTGCCGAAGCCGCTGGTGACCTTCGGCGATCTGCTCGCGGCCTCCGCGGGGCCGTGCGCGCTGTTCGCCGTCGGCCTGTTCATCGCCTCGCGGCCTCTCGACACTCTGGTGCGCGGCCGCAAGGCGGTGGAGTCCGCCTGGCTGGTGGCGATCAAGCTGGTCGTGCATCCGCTCGCCGGCTGGCTTATCGCCGTGGCTCTGGAGCTTGACGCATTCTGGACGGCCAGCGTGGTCATCCTCTCGGCCCTGCCCACCGGCGCCCTGGCCTTCGTCGTGGCGCAGCAATACCGGGTCTATGTCGAGCGGACCTCGGCCATTATTCTCGCCTCCACGGTGGTGTCGCTGGCTACTCTGTCGGCCGCCATGATCGTATTCGGCGATGCCCGCCCTTCGCCTTGAGCCCGCGGGGGCGGTGAGTTATTCTGTACACGGACTAATTCCCCGGAGGACGGCATGGGCGTGAGCGCCAATCTCAAGCGTCTGATCGACGCGGCTTCCCCTTATTGGGCGGGAGAGGCCGAGGTCTTCCGCCGCTACTGGACCTGGGACAGGCGCACGCGCGAGAGCGACCGCAAATGGCTGGCCTACCAATGCTCCAAGGAGGTCTGGGGCTCGGGCCTGGCGCCGCTCGACAAGGGCATCTTCCTCGGGCCCGCCGAGCAGCTCGTGGCGTTGTTCCCCAAGATCGACCTCGAGGTCGATCGCCACCAGGTGCTCGACATCGCCGAAGGCCTGTGGGCGGAGTTTGCCCACTACACCGCGTTCGCCGACGCCTATGACGGCATGGCCGAGCCGGGTGAGCCCAAGCTCAACCCGCATGTGCTGAAGAACAGCTGGAAGGAGGATCTCGACCTCACCCATCTGCGCTTCGCGCACAAGAAGGAGAACCTCAAGCTGGGTACGCGGGCGACCAGCTTCACCGAAGGCGGCTACTGCACGCTGTTCTCCGAGGGCATGAAGCTCAAGACGCAGACCGCAGGCCCGCACGGCAAGCGCAACGCGCTGATCGCCGCCGCCTGCGCCAAGGTCTACGAGGACGAGTTCGGCCACATGCTCAAGGGCATCGTCGGCCTCGACACCGAAGGCCTGACGGCGGAGGAGTGGCAGCACCTCGAGCGCATCTCGGTCGAGCAGCTCAAGGGCCGCATCGCCATGCGCAACTCGCAGTTCGGCTACCCGCTCGAGGGCAGGACGCTCGACGACGCGCTCAACGGCCGCCTGCCGCCGCTCGGCTTCGACTACGCCAAGGCGGAAGCCAGGCTGGCGGCGTAAAGAGACTCACCCTGCGAGCCTCCCTAGGGCTCGCAGCAGAGTGAGACTTTTTTAAAGAAGGCCTCATGCCGAGGGGGCCGCCCGATAGGGCGGCCGTCACGCAGCACAAGTTCGGCTAGAATCTCGTTGCCAGCGCGTCGATGCGGGCGTCGAGCGCCTGTAGCATGTCGTCCAGCTGCTGCCGCTCTCTGGCGCTCAATGCCTCGACAAAGGCGCCGTCCCAGGCGGTCAGGCTCGCCACGACGCCCTGGTACTTGGTTCTGCCGCGGCGGGTCAGGCGCAGCTCGATCTTGCGGCCATCGCTGCCATCGCGCGCGGCGGTGATCAGCCCCGCCTTGACTAGCCGGTCGGTCGTGCGGCTGATACGCACCTTGTCGAGGGTCGAACGCTCCGCCACTTCCTTGGTCGAGAGCGGCGCGAAGGTACCGATGAGCAGCAGCACCTTCCATTCGTCGATGGCAAGGCCGACGGTCTTCTTGATATGGGCGCTCTTGGCCGCCGAGCCGCGCAGCGCCAGCTTGTAGAGCTTGTAGGGGATGGAGTGCTCCAGCGCCTCAAGGCCGCGCGTGCGCGATTCATCGGCAGCCGCGTCGCTCTCCTCCTTCGGGCGCGGCAGCGGGCGGGGAATGTCGTCCATTCTGTCGTACTTCCCGCCGCTTCCGTCTATTCCGCCGCCGCGGTCCTGGACTTCGCGCCGTACTTCACGCCCATGATGGCGCGCGCCTCGGCCGGCGTGGCGATTTCGCGCCCC
>VGEI01000033.1 GCA_016869415.1 Alphaproteobacteria bacterium | reverse complement strand
GCTTCGTCACGCTTCTGTCCCTATGCTTGTTCTACCCTGAAATCCTAAAGCAAACCGGCGACGACGGGACCATGAATCAGCAAGCAGGCCAGCGTGTACCGGCCGCGCTCATCACCGGAGGCCGCCACGGCCTGGGGCGCGGCATCGCCTGGGCTATGGCCGAATCCGGCTTCGACATCCTTCTGGCCGATCTCGAGCGCGACGCGGCGGCCGAGAAGACTCTCGCCGGCATTGGACAACGAGGCCGGCGCGCCGTGTTCGCCAGGGCCGATATTGCCGACCTTGCCGGCCACGCGGCGCTGATCGACCAGGCCTATGCGGCAATGGGTGGCCTTGATTGCTTGGTCAACAATGCCGGCGTCACGGTTGACAGGCGCGGCGACTTGCTCGAGGCGACGGTCGCCAGCTTCGACCGGGTGATGAACGTGAACCTGCGCGGCACGTTTTTTCTGACGCAGGCGGCAGCCAAGCGGATGCTAGCTGACATGCCCGGCCAGGGCGGGCCGCATCGCAGCATCGTCGTCATCTCCTCGACTAACGCCTTCATCGCGGCACCCGACCGCCCCGAATACACTTTCTCCAAGACCTCGCTGTCGATGATGGCGAAGATGTTCGCCTTGCGTCTGGCCGAGGCCGGGATCGCTGTCTATGAGATCCGGCCCGGCGTGATGCGCACCGACATGACCGCCCCCGTCGCCGCGAAATACGAGCGCTGGATCGCCGACGGCGTGGTGCCACAGCACCGCTGGGGCGAGCCGGATGATGTAGGCCGCACAATCGCCGCGCTGGCCAGCGGCGCCCTGCCTTTCACCACCGGCGAGGCGTTTCACGTCGACGGCGGTCTTCATATCCAGAAACTGTAAGCCGGACGCCTGATCCGCTAGGCTCAGGCTACGATGGACAAGCTGCCGCTCACGCTGCCCGATCTTGAGCCGGGCTGGGTCTGGCTGGTGGGTGCCGGCCCCGGCGACCCGGGCCTGTTGACGCTGCTGGCGCACCAGGGGCTGCACCAAGCCGACATTGTGGTCTACGACGCGCTGGTCGACCCGCGCATCCTCGATCTGGCGCGGCCCGACGCGTTGCGCGAATACGCCGGCAAGCGCGGCGGCAAGCCGTCGCCTACCCAGCCCGACATCTCCGCCCGGCTGGTACGCCATGCACGCGCCGGAAAGCGCGTGCTGCGTCTCAAGGGCGGCGACCCGTTCGTTTTCGGTCGCGGCGGCGAGGAAGCACTGGCCTTGGTCGCCAGTGGCGTGCCATTCCGTGTCGTGCCGGGCATCACCAGCAGCATCGGCGGGCTTGCCTATGCCGGCATCCCGGTCACCCACCGCGAGACCAACCACGTCGTCACGTTCGTCACGGGTCATGGCGTGACTGGCGAGGTGCCCGACGGGCTTGACTGGACATCACTCGCCCGCGGCTCGCCGGCACTGGTCTTCTACATGGCGATCAAGCACCTCGGCACTATCGCGGAACGGCTGCTCGCCGCAGGCCGCCGGTCCGAGGAGCCGGTCGCGGTGATCAGCCGCGCCACAACGGAGCAGCAGCGGGTTCTCGAATCGACGCTGGGAAGCGTGGCGGTCGACGTCGCGAACGCCGGGATCGAGCCGCCGGCGCTGGTGGCGGTCGGCGAGATCGTCCGCCTGCGGGCCGGCCTCGACTGGCTTGGGGCGCTAGCCGGCCGCAAGCTCACCGCCGACCCACTGGCGAGCAAAATTCACCGCGACGCCGTCTGAGCGTGCGTGCTAAACCCTCCCGACCAACCAAGTGCGGATCTCATGACGAAGACGTTCAAGCTGCTCGCTTCGCTCGCCGTTCTGGTGTCACTCGGCGCCTGCGTCGAGCCGCGCACCGAGTGGGTGAGGGACGGCTCGGGCCCCGACGAGCTGCGTGCCGCGCGCCAGTCCTGCGAGCGCGAATCGTCGGGTTATGGTTTCGTCGACGAGGCGCGGTTCGACGGCTCGGCATCGTCACGCGAGCGTACCCCGTCCTCGGCGCGCAGTGACGTCTACCGGCGCTGCATGGAAAGTATGGGCTGGCGCCGCCAGCGCGGCGACGCGCCGAAGCAGTAAAACAACCCGATGCCGGGACTGACCCGCCCGCGCCTGTTAGCCATCGTTCTGGCCGTGATTGCGGGTGTAGGGATTGGTGCCATCAGCCATCTGTTGCTCCGCGACGGCGGGCCGGCATCGGTACGCGAGGTCGTGGGTCTCGGCGATCCGGCAATCGGCGGGCCGTTCCGGCTGATCGACAGCGAGGGCCGCGAGCGCAGTGACGCCGACTTCCGCAGCAAGCTCATGCTGGTCGAGTTCGGCTATACCTTCTGTCCCGATGTCTGCCCGCTCGGGCTGCAGCTCTTCGCCGATATCCTCGACCGGCTCGGGCCGGCCGCAGACGAGGTGGCGCCCGTGTTCATCACCCTCGATCCGGCCCGCGACACGCCGGAAATCTTGAAGTCCTACGTGCAGCATTTCTCGCCGCGCATCACCGCCCTCACCGGCTCGCGCGAGGCGATCGACGCTACGGTGAAAGCCTATCGCGTCTACTACCGTCTGGCTTCCGATGCCGCGACCAACCCCAATTATCTCGTCGATCATTCGGCGATCCTTTACCTGATGGGCCGCGACGGGAAGTTTCTCACCCACTTCACCCACGAAACGCCGCCCGACCGCGTCGTTGCGGCGATCCGCAGCCGCCTGTGACGGCGACCGCACCGGGTCTGATCGTCGCGGCGCCCGCCTCGGGTGCAGGCAAGACGACGATCACCCTGGGGCTGGCGCGGGCTCTGTACCGGGCCGGTGTGCGCGTGGCCACGGCCAAGGCCGGACCGGACTACATCGATCCTGGGTTCCACACGGCGGCAACCGGGCGGCCATGCCTCAATCTCGATTCCTGGGCCATGCGGGCCGAAACATTGGGTGCCCTGGTGGCACGCCTCGCCAGCGGTTCCGAGCTGATATTGTGCGAAGGCGTAATGGGGTTGTTCGACGGCGTCGATGCGCAGGGTGGCGGCTCGACCGCCGCGCTGGCGGCGCTCACCGGCTGGCCAGTCGTCCTGGTGGTCGACGCACGGGGCCTCGCCGCCTCGGCGGCGGCTGTCGTCCAGGGATTCTCTACACCGCCTTCCAGCCTTGCCCGGTCAGGCCTGCGCATCGGTGGCGTGATCTTCAACCGCGTGGGCGGCGAGAGTCATGTGCGGCTGTTGCGCGAGACCCTGCGCCTAGCCCTGCCCGGCCTACCGGTCCTCGGCTGTGTCGCACGCGATGCCGCCATTGGCACGCCTGAACGGCATCTCGGGCTGGTCCCAGCGGGAGAGCGTCTGTCGCTCGAGGCATTTCTCGATCGTGCGGCGCGGGCAGTGTCTTCGGTCGATCTCGAGGCATTGAGACACCTGGCGCGGCCGACAAGTCTTTCGCCGGCGGCGGCAACACCTCCCCTGCCGCCGCTCGGCCAGCGCATCGCAGTCGCCCGCGACGCAGCCTTCGTCTTCACCTATCCGGCGCTGCTCGACGGTTGGCGGGGGGCCGGCGCAGAGCTCTCATTCTTCTCGCCGCTGGCCGACGAAACCCCCGACGACGATTGCGACTCAATCTACCTGCCCGGCGGCTATCCCGAGCTGCACGCCGGCCGGCTGGCCGCCGCAGGGCGATTTCTCGACGCGCTGCGCCGGGCGGCCGCACGAGGCAGCGCGATCTATGGCGAGTGCGGCGGCTATATGACGCTTGGCGAAGGGCTGGTCGACGCCGAGGGCGAGCGCCACATCATGGCCGGTCTGCTGCCGGTTGAGACATCCTTCGCCGAGCGCCGCCTGCATCTCGGGTACCGCCGCGCCGTCCTGGCCAGCGGCGGACCGCTGGGCGCGGCAGGCACAACCTATCGCGGTCACGAGTTTCACTACGCGACGATCCTGAAAGAGGGAGAGGGTCCGCCCCTTTTCCAACTAGCGGACGCGACCGGCCGCCAGTTGGCCGCCGGTGGACGACGGAGCGGAGGTGTGTCCGGGTCCTTCATACATCTGATCGACCGCGCCGATGCTTGATTGCCAGCATCGCCACGCTTGGTCATACTCGCCGTGAGGATCGATTCGTTGCCGCTATACCACCTCTACGACTTCCAGCACGCGGCCCTGGCACCCCTTCGGCTGACGGCGGAAACGCTGCAGCAGGTCTTCAGCCATCCGCTCGTCCCCTTCTCCTACACAGGATTCGGCCGTGCCCTTGCCGCCGGCGCCGAGCTGGTCGAACGTTCGACTCGCCGCTACCGCAAGCCGGCGTTTGGCCTCGACCGGGTGCGCATCGGCGATACCGATGTCGCGGTCAGCGAGAGCGCGCTGCTGCGCCGGCCCTTCTGCGACTTAATCCACTTCCGGCGCGACATCGACCGGCAGGACCCGCGCGTGCTGCTGGTGGCACCGATGTCCGGCCACTACGCCACGTTGCTGCGCGATACGGTCGCCGGCCTGCTGCCTGATCACGACGTCTACATCACCGACTGGATCGGGGCGGCCGACGTGCCGCTGAGCGGGGGAGAGTTCGACCTTGACACCTATGTCCAGTACCTCATCGATTTCCTGACGCATCTCGGGCCGAGGACGCATGTCGTCGCGGTTTGCCAACCCTCGGTCCCGGTGCTGGCCGCCACGGCGATCCTGGGCGCCGACCGGCACCCCTGCGCGCCAGCCTCGATGACCCTGATGGGCGGGCCGATCGACACGCGCGTCAACCCGACGCGGGTGAATCGCCACGCCCGGGAGCATTCGCTCGACTGGTTCGAGCGCACCTGCATCTCCCGCGTGCCGGCGACCTATCCCGGCTTCATGCGCCAGGTCTATCCGGGATTCCTGCAGCTCACCGGCTTCATGGCCATGAACGCCGACCGCCATCTGGGCTCGGCGATGAAGCATTTCCACCATCTGGTGCGCGGCGACGGCGAGAGCGCCGATGCACATCGCCGCTTCTATGACGAATACCTGGCCGTCATGGATCTGCCGGCCGAATTCTTCCTGCAGACCATCAAGGTCGCCTTCCACGACCACGATCTGCCGCGCGGCACGATGCGCTGGCGGGGCACGCCGGTCGCCACCCATGCCATCGAGAAGACTGCGCTGTTGACGGTGGAAGGCGAGCTCGACGACATCTCCGCTGTCGGCCAGACCGTGGCAGCGCACGACCTCTGCCCCGCCATTCCGGCGGACAGGCGCCAGCACCACCTGCAGAAAGGTGTCGGGCATTTTGGCATCTTCAACGGCCGCCGCTGGCGAGCCGAGATTCTGCCCACGGTGCGTGAGTTCATCCGCCGCGCGGACTGACAGGTTTGGTCACCAGGGCCACGCCCGCAAGGATGACGACCAGCGCCGTCCAGATCCACCCGCTGTGGTGCTCGTCGAAGAAGTAGATGCCCCAAAAGACGCCGTTGAGCGTCACTATGTAGGCGACCTGCGACATGAAGACGACACCGGCCAGTCGGATGACCTCGAACATGACGAGCATCCCCAGGCCTGCCGCCACCATGTGGGCGAGAAGCGCGATTTCGCCCCTGGAAAAGGGCGGCGTCAGCGGGTGGAACGTGCCTGTAGCCAGGACGATAGGCAGCAGGAGGAAGACCGCGGCGAGCGCCATCCCCGCCCCGAGCGCCAGCGAGTCGGCGCCCGCCGGCCGCGCCACTCCGACGTAGACATTGCTGATGGCGTAGAAGATCGGCGTCACCAGGCCCAGAGCTACCCAGGGCGCCATGTCGGGCGAGGGCAGGCTGGTGCGCGGCGCGAAGATCAGCAGCGCGCCCGCAAAGCCCAGCAGCATCCCGCAGACCCGCCGGCGGTCCAGGCGGTCGACACCGACGAGCTGCGCTATCCCGTAAGTCAGCAGCGGTGCCAGCGTCACGAGCAGCGTCAGCACGCCGACCGGGACGTTCCCCACCACGTAGAGCACGTTGACGGTGGGAATGACGATGCCAGTGAGGCCGGCGACCAGGTAGTAAATGACATGACGCCGCGACAGCGGCGGGTATTTCCGGCGCAGGGCGCAGATCGCCAGGAGCACGACAGAGGCGCCGCCGTACTGCCACAGCACGTAGCCGAGAGGCGGGATACCGTCGAGCCGCCCGAACTTGGCGAAGGAGAAGGCGATGCCCCAGTTGGCGCCGAGCAGAAGAAGAAGGACGAACGCAAGCCCGGTACGCGCCGGCGCGGACGAGTCAACCATAAGGCCAGACTAGAGTGCAGGCGGGCTTGCGGCCAGAGCGGCGTTCCGCCTAACGTGAGGCTTCCAACATCGGGGGCAACGAAGCGATATGCGGCTGGTCAGCTACAACACCCAGTACGGATTCGGCAGAGACGGAAAGAACGATCTCGCCCGCATCGCCGGCGCGGTGCGCGGCGCCGACGTCATTGCGCTGCAAGAGGTCGAGCGTCACTGGAAGCGCACCGGCTATGCCGATCAGGCGGCGGAGATAGCCCGGCTGCTGCCCGACTATCATTGGGTCTACGGGCCGGGTGCAGACATGGACGCCAGCATCCCAGGGCCTGACGGCAAGCCGCTGCATCGCCGACGGCAATTCGGCAACATGCTGCTGTCGAAGACGCCGATCGTCACCTCGCGTAATCACATGCTGCCGAAATTCGGCACGCAGACCCAGTACAGCCTGCAGCGCTGCGCGCTCGAAGGCGTGATCGCCGCCGGCAGCAGCGCCTTGCGTGTCTATTCGATCCACCTCACTCACCTGTCGGACGAAAGCCGCGCGCCGCAGGTCGAGCGCATCCTCGACATCCATGCCCGCGCCTTCAGCGAGGGTGGGGCATGGTGTGGCGGACACCCCACCGACTCCGCCTGGACGGAAGGCGGCGAGCCGCCGATGCCGCGCGAGGCGGTGATGATGGGCGATTTCAATTTCCCACCGACCTCGCCGCTCTATGCTCGGATCGTCGGACCGCGCTCTCCCGAATTCGGGCGCATGAACAACCGTGACGGTTTCGTCGACGCCTGGGTGGTTACCGGCCACGGCGAGCACGAGGGTGTCACCTGCGACAGCGGCACCCTCAACACCGGCAAGCGCATCGACTACTGCTACGTCAGCGCCACGCTGCGCCCGAAGATCAAGAGCGCCCGGATCGACAACGATGCGGCCGGCTCCGACCACCAACCGATCTGGACAGAGCTTGACCTCTGAGTCGGCGCTGATTATCTTGCGCGCCGCCATGACGTTCCGCGCTGCCGACCTCCGACGACGTACGACCCGCCGCCCGCTCTTGGCGCCGCGCCTCTGCGCGGCGCAGACCTGGGCAGCGATCCGGGCCTGACGCGCCCCTTTTCCGGCAGCGACTTCCTCAGACGAAGCGAATGACGGGACAGGCCGCCAGGCCTGCCACCCCGGCCGATTCGTCATGCGTTTGAGGACAAGTCCATGTTCACCATCACCACCGAGCGGGCCGAGGACGGCCCGGTCATCGACTCCCTGCTCGACCGGGCCTTCGGCCCTGAGCGGCAGGCCAAGCTCTCCTACTCTTACCGGGACGGCGTAGCACCGCTTGCCCACCTCTCTCTCGTGGCGCGCGCCAACAGCCACGGCTCGCTCGTCGGCAGCATCCGCTACTGGCCGGTCGCGGTCGGGCCACGGCAGAGTCCCGCCCTGCTGCTCGGGCCGCTGGCGGTCGAGCCGTTATTGGCGGGACAGGGGATCGGCCGGGCGCTGATCGGACAGAGCCTCGACATGGCCGCCTGGGCCAGGCACCGGCTGGTCCTGCTGGTTGGCGACGAGTCCTATTATGGCCGCTTCGGCTTCCGGCCTGTCGCAGCGCAGGGGATCGTCATGCCGGGCGAGAACCCGGCCCGGCTGCTCGGGCTAGAGCTCGTCTCCGGGGCCCTGGCGCAGACCGCCGGCAGCCTCCGGCCCTGGAGGTCGCTTCGCGGCGGCCCGGACCGGCTAGGCCGGCAAGCGGCCTAAAGCTCAGTTCAGGCGCTGGCCGCTAGCGGCATCGTAGAGGTGGAAATCCTCCGCCGGCACGGCCAGCGCCAGACGCTGGCCGGCGGCGACGCGCGTCGTGCCGGGCAGACGGACAGTAAGGGCTTGGTCGCTGCCTACCCTGCCATGCACCAGCGTGTCGGCGCCCAGCGCCTCGACCAGGTCGACATTGATCTGGAAGACCCCGCCGCCACTGGACGCCACCTGGATATGCTCGGGCCGGATGCCGACCAAGAGGTCGCCGGAGCCGGGCAGCTTCTGCGCGAGGTTGAGCCTGGCGCCGCCGGGCAGCTCGATGGCCTTGCCGTCGCCGGCGCGCCTGGCCGGCAGCATGTTCATGGCCGGCGAGCCGATGAAGCCCGCGACGTAGACCGTGGCCGGGCGGGCATAGACCTCCATCGGCGTGCCGATCTGTTCGGCGCGGCCGGCGTTCATGACGATCAGCCGGTCGGCCAGCGTCATCGCCTCTACCTGGTCGTGCGTGACGTAGATGCTGGTGGTCTTGATGGTCTGATGCAGCTTCTTGATCTCGATGCGCATCTGCACGCGCAGCTTGGCGTCGAGGTTGGACAGCGGCTCGTCGAAGAGGAAGACCGCCGGCTCGCGCACGATGGCCCGTCCCATGGCGACGCGCTGGCGCTGGCCGCCGGAAAGCTGACGCGGCTTGCGCTGCAGCAGCTCGCCGAGATTGAGGACGCCGGCCGCCTTGCGCACCCGCACATCGATCTCGCTCTTGGGCATGCCGCGCACGCGCAGGCCGTAAGCCATGTTGTCGTAGACGCTCATATGCGGATAGAGCGCGTAGTTCTGGAAGACCATGGCGATGTTGCGGTCCTTGGGCTCGACGTCGTTGACCCGCTTGCCGCCGATCTCGACGTTGCCGCCGCTCTGCGTCTCGAGCCCGGCGACGATGCGCAGCAGCGTCGACTTGCCGCAGCCTGAGGGCCCGAGGATGACGATGAACTCGCCGTCGGCGATGCGGCAGTCGACACCGTGGATGACCTTGACCTCGCCGAAGGCCTTGGTCACGCCGTCGATATTCACTTCGGCCATAGAACGCCCCCTGCCCTTACTTCTCGGTATCGACCAAGCCCTTGACGAACCAGCGCTGCATCAACAGCACGACAGCGACCGGCGGCAGCATGGCGAGCATGGCGGTGGCCATGACCAGGTGCCATTCGGTGGCCGCGTCGGAGGTCACCACCATGCGTTTGATGCCGATGATGATGGTCTCCATCGAGCCGCTGGTGGTGATGAGCAGCGGCCAGAGGTACTGGTTCCAGCCGTAGATGAAGAGGATGACGAAGAGCGCCGCCATGTTGGTGCGCGACAGCGGGACCACGGTGTCCCAGAAGAAGCGCAAGGGGCCGGCGCCGTCGATCTTGGAGGCCTCGACCAGCTCGTCCGGGATAGTGAGGAAGAACTGGCGGAAGAGCAGCGTCGCCGTCGCCGAGGCGATGAGCGGAATGGTCAGCCCGGCGAAGGAATCGAGCAGGCCGAGATCGGCGACGATCTTATAGGTGGGGAAGATACGCACCTCGACCGGCAGCATCAGGGTGATGAATATCAGCCAGAAGAACGTCATGCGCAGCGGGAAGCGGAAATAGACGATGGCGTAGGCCGAGATGATCGAGATGGCGATCTTGCCGATGGCGATGGACAGGGCCATCACCAGGCTGTTGATCATCATGATCGATACCGGCGTGGTGGTGACGCGGCCGCTGCCGGCGAACAGCGCCCGCTCGTAATTCTCGACCAGCAGGGAGCCGGGAATCAGCGGCATCGAGCCGGCGGCGATGTCCGAGGCCTCGCGGGTCGAGGCGACGAAGGTCAGGTAGACCGGGAAAGCGACGACGAAGATGCCGGTGAGCAGCACCAAGTGCGCCACGAGATTGGAGAGGGGGCGTTTCTCCACCATCAGTAGTGCACCTTGCGCTCGATGTATTTGAACTGGATCGCGGTGAGCGCGATCACCATGACCATCAGCACCACCGACTGCGCCGCCGAGGAGCCGAGATTGGCCCCCGCCCGCCCGTCGTCGTAGACCTTGTAGACCAAGGTCGAGGTCGCCTTGGACGGGCCGCCGAGCGTCACCGCATCGATGATGCCGAAGGTGTCGAAGAAGACGTAGACCACGTTGACCACCAGCAGGAAGAAGGCGGTCGGCGAGAGCAGCGGGAAGACGATGGTCCAGAAGCGCCGTGTCGCTCCGGCGCCGTCGATCGCCGCCGCCTCGATCACCGAGCGCGGGATCGACTGCAAGCCGGCGAGGAAGAAAAGGAAGTTGTAGCTGATCTGTTTCCAGGTGGCAGCCATGACGACCAGCACCATGGCATGCGTGCCGTTGAGCAGCGGATTCCACTCGATACCAAGGCCGCGGATGAACTGGGCGACGACGCCGAGCGAGGGCTGGAACATGAACAGCCAGAGCACGCCGGCGACCGCGGGCGCTACGGCGTAGGGCCAGATCATGAAAGTCTTGTAGGCGTTGGCGCCGCGGATCTGGCGGTCGGCCATCACTGCGAAGAGCAAGGCCAGGCTGAGCGACAGCGCGGCGACGGCGATGCTGAACACTGCCGTGACGACAAAGGAGCGCCAGTAGTCAGGCTCCTTGAACAGGTGCTCGAAATTCTCGAACCAGACGAACTCGGAATGCAGGCCGAAGGCGTCCTCGAGCAGGAAGGACTGATAGACCGCCTGGCTGGCCGGCCAGTAGAAAAAGATCAGGACGATCGCCAGCTGCGGCAGCAGCAGCAGATACGGCAGGAGTTTACTGTCGTAGATGGCGCGTTTCTGCATGGCTCAAGGTAAGGGCCGTCCGCGCTACCCGCGCGGACGGCCCGGTCCCCGTCTAGGGCTTCAGCGAACCGTGCGCTCGAACTGGCGGAGCACGGCGTTGCCCCGCGAATTCGCCGCCTCGAGAGCGGCCTGCGCCGTCTTGGTGCCAGCGAACGCGGCCTCAAGCTCCTCGGCCCAGATGTCGCGGATCTGCACCAGATTGCCCAGGCGGATGCCGCGCGAGTTGTCGGTCGGCGGCTTGCCGGCAAGCTGGATCAACGGCGTCTCGCGGCCCGGGTTCTTGGGGTAGAAGCCGTCAGCCTTGGTCTTCTCGTAGGCCGCCTTGGTGATCGGCAGGTAGCCGCTCTCCTGGTGCAGCCAGGCCTGGCGGTCGGTGTCGGAGAGGAAGGTGAAGAACTTGGCGACTCCCTTGTACTCGTCCGCCTTCTTGCCGCCCATCACCCAGAGGCTCGCTCCGCCGATAACGCTGTTCTGCGGCGCGCCCGCGGCCTCAGGCCAGTACGGCATGGTCGAGGTGCCGAACTCGAACTTGGCGTTGGCCTTGACGTTGCCGTAGAAGGCTGACGAGTTGAGGTAGATACCGCATTCGCCGGAGATGAACTTACCCTCGCCGGTGTTGGTGCGGCCACCGTAGTCGAAGGTCTTGTCCTTCTGCAGCTCGGCCAGCGTGGCGATCATCTTGACGTGCAGCGGGCTGGTGATGCGCAGCTCGGCGTCGTAGCCCTCCATGCCGTTGGCTTTGGTGGCCAGCGGCAGGTTGTGCCAGGCGCTGAACTGCTCGAGCAGCAGCCAGGTCACCCAGGCGGTCGACAGGCCGCAGGGATGGCCCGAGGCGCGGATCTTCTTGGCCGCGTCGATGGTCTCCGGCCAGGTCTTCGGCGGCTTCTCGGGGTCAAGACCGGCTTTCTTGAAGACGTCCTTGTTGTACCACATGATCGCCGTCGAGCTGTTGAACGGCATCGACAGCATCTCGCCCTTGGAGGTTGAGTAGTAGCCGGCAATGGTCGGCAGATAGCTGTTGGGATCGAATCTCTCGCCTGATTCCTTCATCAGCTCATGCACCGGCTTCACCGCACCGCGGGCGCCCATCATGGTCGCAGTGCCGACTTCGAAGACCTGCAGGATGTGCGGTGCGTTGCCGGCGCGGAACGCGGCGATGCCGGCGTTCAACGTGTCCGGATACTGCCCCTTGTAGGACGGGATGATCTTGTACTGCGCCTGCGAAGCGTTGAAGTCGTTGGACAGCTTGTTGATGACGTCGTTGTTGACGCCTGTCATGGCATGCCACCAGTGGATCTCCACCGGCGCTTGCGCCTGTGCGGCACCGGCGAGCACCGCCAGGCTGGCGACCGTCGCGGTCAGGAAAAATCGGCGAGTAGACATCTAAACCCTCCCTGCGTGAGTGAAACGGATCGGTTGTTTCGACCCGGACCGTTGCCTAGCGGCGACAGCTCCGTGAAGAATTCGTTGCAGCGACCTTAGCATCATCGGCCGGCGTGGCAAGACGCGGATCATCGCGACGCCCCCGCCGCCCGTGGCGGCGCGGCGGCCGCCTGGCGCCGCGCCTCTATCCAGGAATCCAGTGAAGCGATCTCGTCGCGCGTCAGGCGCAGGCCGAGCTTGGAGCGGCGCCAGACCACGTCGGCGGCGCTCGCCGCCCATTCGTGGTCCATCAGGTAAGCGACCTCGCGCTCGCTGAGGTCGGCGCCGAAGCGCTGGCCGAGATCGGCCGTCTTGCGGCAGCCGTCGAGCAGCATCGTCGCCCGCGTGCCGTAGGCCCTGGTCAAGCGGCGCACATGCTCGGGCGGTAGATAGGGGTGCTCAGCACCCAGCGTGGCGGCTAGCGTATCGAAGCCGTTCACCGGGAAGTCGCCGCCCGGCAGCGCCTCGCCTGCGGTCCACGACGCCCTCGCAGCGTTGTCCGGCAGATGAGGTGCCAGCCTGGCCATCGCCGCCTCGGCCAGCCGCCGGTAAGTCGTGATCTTGCCGCCGAAGACGTTGAGCAGCACCGGCTGGCCCTCGGGCGCATCGAGGTCGAGAACGTAGTCGCGGGTCACGGCCTGGGCGTCGCTCGCTCCGTCGTCGTAGAGCGGCCGCACCCCGGAATAGGTCCAGACCATGTCGGCCGGCATGATGCGCTGGTTGAAGTAACCGCTGACCGCGGCGCAGAGATAGGAGATCTCCTCGCTGCTCGCCGCCGGCGAGGCGGGATCGCCGGTGTAGTCGCGGTCGGTGGTGCCGACCAGGGTGAAGTCGCGCTCGAACGGGATAGCGAAGACGATGCGCCCATCGGCGTTCTGGAAGATGTAGCAGCGCTCGTGGTCGAAGAGCTTGCGCACGACGATGTGCGAGCCCTGCACCAGCCGGATGCGGGCGGGGGCCGGAGCCTGCACCGCCTCGCTGAGGAAGCTCGCCACCCAAGGCCCGGCGGCGTTGACCAGGGTGCGGGCACGAACATGGCTGCGCTGGCCGCTCCAGCGGTCCTCGACGGTGACGCTCCACAGCCCGTTCTCGCGCGCAGCCGACAGGCAGCGCGTGCGGGTGCGGATCACCGCCCCGCGCGAGGCCGCGTCCATGGCATTGAGCACCACGAGGCGCGCATCCTCGACCCAGCAATCCGAGTACTCGAAGCCCAGGCGGTAAGAGGGCTTGAGCGGCACGCCGGCCGGGTCGCTCCGCAGGCGCACGGTGCGCGTCCCCGGCAGCAGCGAGCGGCCGCCCAGATGGTCATAGAGGAGCAGGCCGAGGCGTAAGAGCCAGGCCGGCCGCAGCCCCTCGTGATGCGGCAGCACGAAGCGCAACGGACGGATGATGTGCGGCGCCAGGCGCCACAGCACTTCGCGTTCCTGCAGCGCCTCGCGCACCAGGCGGAACTCGTAATGCTCGAGATAGCGCAGGCCGCCGTGGATCAGCTTGGTCGAGGCCGAGGATGTGGCCGAGGCGAGATCGTCCTGCTCGCAGAGAAAAACCGAGCGGCCCCGCCCGGCCGCATCGCGCGCGATGCCGCAGCCGTTGATGCCACCGCCGATGATGGCAAGGTCGAAGACGGTACCAGCCACGCTTGCGATCCCCGTCGCCCTGTTCAATGATGTTTCGTATTATTTCGTTTTTATATTATTTGAAATATAAACGAACCAGAATAGCGGCGCAAGCGCAATTAAACGCGCGAACTCAGAAATATACGTTCTATATCAGCTAGATAAGGCAACCGCGGGTGCCGGGGCGGTTTCCACGACCTTGACCCCGTGGGTGGCGCACAGCGCCCGTACCCGGGCCGAGGGCAGATGGTCGGTGACGAAAACCTGGATCTGCGACAGGTGGGCGATGCGCACCGCCGCGGAGCGTTCGAACTTGAGCTGGTCGGCGACCAGGATGACCCGCCGCGCGTTCTCCATGATCGCCTGGCTGACCCGCACCTCGCGGTAGTCGAAGTCGAGCAGCGCCCCGTCCTGATCGATGGCCGAGGTGCCGATCACTGCCGTGTCGACTTTGAACTGGCGGATCAGGTCGACAGCAGAGGCACCGACCACCGCGCCGTCGGTGCGCCGCACCGGCCCGCCGGCCACGATCACCTCGATCCGCGGCAGCGGATGCAGCATCAGCGCGACATTGAGGTTGTTGGTGATGACCAGCAGATCCTCGTGGCCGCGCAGCGCCCGCGCCACTTCCTCGGTCGTGGTGCCGATGTTGATGAACAGCGAGCTCTTATTCGGGATCAGCGAGGCGGCGGCAGCACCGATGCCGCGCTTCTCCTCGGCGGCGATCTGGCGCCTGGCCTCGTAGCCCAGATTCTCGACGCCCGAGGCGAGGATCGCCCCGCCATGCACCCGGCTGAGCAGGCGCTGGTCACAAAGGTCGTTGAGATCCTTACGGATCGTCTGGGGGGTTACCGAAAAACGCGCCGCCAGATCCTCGACAGCCACCCGTCCCTGGCTGCGGGCCAGGGTCAGGATATCGGCCTGACGGGTCGTTGGGTTTTGCACGGGTCCACCCTGCTTGGGTTTCGTTTATTTTCTCTTTGATTCATTTTAGGGGTAAGCGAACCGGACATCAACGGGACCGAACTCTAGCCACCGCCTCCTGCCAGCCGGCATAGAGGGTGTTGCGCTCGGCCGCCTTCATCGCCGGCTTGAATTGGCGCTCGCGTTTCCACTGCCGGGCGATATCCGCCGGCGAGGCGAAAACCCCCACCCCCAACCCAGCGAGATAGGCAGCGCCGAGCGCCGTGGTCTCGGTGACCACCGGGCGCTCGACCGGCATGGCAAGCTGGTCGGCAAGGAACTGCATCCCCCAGTTGTTGACCGCCATGCCTCCGTCGACGCGCAGCGCCGCGGGTTTGGCCCCGTCCTCCTGCATCGCTACCATCAGGTCGCGCGTCTGGTAGGCCACGGCCTCGAGGGCCGCACGCACGATCTCGGCGATACCCGAATCGCGGGTGAGGCCGAGGATGGCTGCGCGAGCGTCCGGGTCCCAGTAGGGCGCGCCCAGACCGGTGAACGCCGGCACCAGAAAGACGCCTCCCGTCCCGGTGAGCTTCGCCGCCAGGGCTTCGCTGTCTCCCGCCTTGGCGATGATCTTGAGCCCGTCGCGCAGCCACTGGATGGCGGCACCCGAAACGAAGATGCTGCCTTCGAGGGCGTAGGTCGGCTTGCCTTTCAGCCTGTAGGCGAGCGTGGTCAACAGCCGGTTCTTCGACTGCACGCGCTTCGTGCCGGTGTTGAGCACGACGAAACAGCCCGTGCCGTAAGTGCTCTTGATCATGCCGGGCTCGAAACAGGCCTGACCGACCGTGGCCGCGTGCTGGTCGCCAGCGATCCCCCTGATGGCGATGGCCGCACCGGCGTGCGCCGCCTGCGCCTCGCCGTAGTCGGCAGCGCTGTCGCGCACCTCCGGCAGGATGCCGCGCGGGATCTTGAATTCCTTGAGCAGCGTGTCGTCCCAATCCTGGGTCTTCAGGTTGAAGAGCATGGTGCGCGAGGCATTGGTCGCATCGGTGGCGTGTACCTTGCCGCCGGTCAGGCGCCAAAGCAGGAAGGAGTCGACCGTGCCGAAGGCGAGCCGGCCCTTATCCGCCGCCGCCCGCGCGCCGGCCACGTTGTCGAGCAGCCAGGCGATCTTGGAGCCGGAGAAATAGGCGTCGAAGAGCAGGCCGGTACGCTTGCCCAGCTCCTTGTCGCCGACCTTCCTGGCCATGGTCCGGCACCACTCCGCCGTGCGCCGGTCCTGCCAGACGATGGCGTTATGGATCGGCTTGCCGCTCGCGCGGTCCCAGAGGATCGTGGTCTCGCGCTGATTCGTAATGCCGATGGCGGCGACCTCGCCGGCCGTCACCTTGGCGTTGGCTAGGGCGCGGCGGATCACCGAGACGGCGGCCCGCCAGATCTCCTCTGGGTCGTGCTCGACCCAGCCGGGTCTGGGAAAGATCTGCGGCAGCTCCACCTGCGCCGCCGAGCGCGCCGTGCCCTCGCTGTCGAAGAGGATGGCCCGCGTGCTTGTCGTGCCCTGATCGAGCGCCAGCAAATAGCTCGCGGCCATGCTTCCCCCTGCCCCATCGTTTTGCGTGTTATGGGCGGCGGGATGCCGCAGCGTCAAGCCGTGTCCGGTGGCTCGC